>JAGRNC010000653.1 GCA_020440935.1 Leptospiraceae bacterium
AGGTTTTCATCAGTTTAACACGACGGAGCGGGGATTCGCATCAAAAATATTTTCCGCAAGAACGGGGACGAGGCAGAATCAATAAAATTCGGCTTTCGCCGCGAATTGCCTAAATCGATCCGGCTCTTCGAGCTCAAAATGCATGGATTCGCCGGTAGCAGGGTGGGTAAATCCCAGTTCCGCCGCCAGCAGAAGGAGTCCGAATTTTCCAAACTCTTTGTGGCTCTTTGAATACAAATCGTCGCCAACCACCGGACAGCCAATATGCGCGAAATGCGCGCGAATTTGATGGGTTCGGCCGGTGATCAGCTCAATTTCCACCCGGCAAAGCTTACGGCCTTTCCGAGTTTTGATGATATCGGTTACTCTGTAAATCGTGGTGGCCGGTCGACCCGATGCATGCACTGTGCGCTTTCGGCGATCGATGCGGTCGCGCATCAGCGGAAATTCCAGTGTGCCTTCCAATTCGGCCGGGGTTGATAGCAAATAGGCGATGTAGCGTTTGTGCACTTTTCGCTCCTGAAATTGCCTCGAAAGCTTCCATTGAATGGAATGGTCCAGAGCCACCAGCAATAAGCCTTCCGTGGGTTTATCCAGGCGGTGCACAATTCCAGGTCGGCTTCCCTGTCCTCTCAATGCCGGCCAGCGATGAATCAGGCCATTCAGAAGGGTAATTTGCGTATCTCCCGGGCCAGGATGCACAGAAAGACCTGCCGGTTTGTGGATTACGGCCAGGTAAGAATCCTCAAAAAGTACAGCAAAATCAATGGGTTCCGGAGCCTGATGGTGCTCCGGTACAATCCGGGGGATGGCCTCCAGCGAATCGCCCGCCCGCACTTTTCGTGACCCCTGGCGTGCTACGCTGCCGTTCACCGAAACACAGCCATCCTTGATCCATTTCTGCAGCTCGCTTCGGCTGAACTTTTCGGACAGAGAAGTGGAAAGAAACTGGTCCAGGCGAAGACCGTCGAAATCCGATTCAACAACAAAATGGTATGAATCTTGCTTCACCATTCTCGTCGGAGCCAAAAATTGTGGTTTACAGCAGCCAGTAATACTATCATCTTTCGTCAAAAAAATAGGAGTATTGCCATGAGCAAACAAATGAAATCTGTGCTCAAGCTTGCTTCCATGTCTCTGTTTGTTGTTAGCCTGGCAGCTTGTGGTTCTTCTACAACCACCAATACACGGAACATCGGAAGCCCGCTTGATATCGTAAACAAAGGACTGTCGCAACTAAGCTACTCTCCTGGACAAGACGGATATCAATACAAAAGCACAAATTTTCCTGCAGCTGACCAAAAGTACATCAAAGATGAACTGAAGCAGCCTCTGGAAGATGCAATGAGCAAAGTAGGCGATGGCTATGTTCTGCAAGTAACTGGACATACCTGTTCAATCGGACCTCGTGAAGCTGTAGGCGGAAAACGCGGAAACATTTGGTACTCTACTCAGCGTGCCAAAGGCGTTTACGATGCACTGATCACTGCTGGATTTCCGAAAGACAAACTGACCTACAAAGGTGTAGCTGACGATGAGCCTCTACAAAGCGTTGAGCCTCAAGATCAGAAAAACCGCCGAGTAACTTTCAAAGTTGTTGCTCAACAATAAGATTTGAACTGAAATCTTTTATTGCAAAAGCGGTCCCTCGGGGCCGCTTTTTTTCTGTACATCCAACCTGCCCTATCTATTGTTTTCTTGGATTCCGCCGAGTATTTGAGTATATGCAGGTTCGCACCGATTACAGCGACAACACCAGGCGCACAGGTTCGCGCAAGGCCTCCAGGGATTCCGGAGCTTCCGCTTCTGGATCGGCTTCTGATTCGCAGCGCGGCCAATTCCTGGA
>JAGRNC010000654.1 GCA_020440935.1 Leptospiraceae bacterium
GAACTGGCCATTGGAGTGCAGCAGCAGGTTCAAAAAAAACCCGATTCGCTGTACGATGCCAAACGAAAGAAGATTCGTTCCGATTGGCGAGTCTTAATGGAGAAGGTTTATCCTGCCCTGGTCGCCCTTGCCCAACGAGCAGAAATGAAGAAGGCCGAGCCCGGCACAAGACTGTTCGAACATATGATTGGCGTCGTCGAAGCCGACAAACTCGGACGGCAGCAACCCGGTGAGCCAGGCCAGGTCCCTTCCAGCGAGGAAAAGAAGCCTGCCGCATCCAATGCAGATTCCGAAGAAGCATCGGCCGAAGCGAAGTCCAGCGAAGATACGCAAGCTGAGTCCTCCGACGAAGTACAGGAAGAAGAAACTTCATCGGCTGGAGATTCACCGGAGGAAGAATCGGAACCTTCTCAAGATCGCAAAGAATTGCAGTACGGAATGCAGCTAATGCGGTCCTATTCCATAGACGAGCTACGAAAACGTTACGATCCCAAAGGCGAATGGAAAACAGTACCCTATCGCGACAAAGTGGTACTCGCTTATCTGTTTCTGCGGCTTTTCGAAGATGAATTTAGCGTGGTTCTCACCACCCCGCAGATCAAACTGCATACTGCCTACAGAGGGGGCGTAAAGATCGACTATCGTGAGCGAATGTCAGATATTCTGGAAAAGATCCGACAGCCCTACGATTACTTTAAGACCTACATCCACGAATGCCTGGAATTTCACAAGGCGGCGCAAGAATCCTCCCAAACTGGTAATTATGTGGAGCATGCAAAAAAAGTCTCCTTTCACGATTCTCGGCGGGGCCAGAGCGGAAGACAGACCAGGATGCAAATAAAGGATTTTATGGAAGAGGTACGCGCAGCCCTGTCTGAAATTATTGAAGATTTTAGGGCAGGAGGCTCGACCCTGGCCAACGCGGACGATACCCTTAGCTTTGATCTAAAGCCCAATGAGGGGATGCGATTGGATGGAAAGAAAGTAAAAGAAGCGATTATGGAAACAAGTTGTTTTGCTCTGGCCCTGGCCCAGAGATTGGAATCCGGCGATCTGTATGGCGGAGTCATCGAAATGAATGCCGAAGATTACGAGAAATCGTTTGGAGCGCTGCCCGATTGAGCTCTTCCTACCATGAGATTGAGCTGCGGCTTTCCAAAGATGCAGCTCAAGAGCTGAGCGCTCTACTCGATCAAAACGCAATACAGGATCTTTCCGGTTACTATGAGGTCCTCTACGACGAAACCCGCCCCTCCGAGGAGCAGGCAACGCTGATGCTTTATTTCCCGCTGGATTGCCGCGATGGAAGATGGGATCTGGAGGCATTACTTCTGGCTTCCGGCGTCGACCGCTACGAAATTACGGAGCGCACGATTCATCAGGAAGATTATCAGGAGAACTACAAGCAGCATTACCGTCCCTTCGTGGTCGGTGATTCCTTTGCCATCGTCCCCTCCTGGTACAAAGATACGGAAGATGATGCGCGGTTTGAAAAGCGAAATCGTATCTATCTGGATCCCGGTCTGGCCTTTGGCACCGGACTGCATGCCACATCGCGCATGATGATTCGATGGATTGAAAAGCAGGATTTAAGCAATACTAAAATCATGGATGCCGGTTGTGGCAGCGGCATTCTCACCATTGCTGCCATGCGACGAAATGCAGGCCCAGTGCTGGCATTCGATATTGACGGAAATGCTGTCCATGCCACTCGATCCAACCTCGCCCTCAACTTTGAACCAGACGACCTGGCCGCTGTAACCGTGCTAAAAGGCGGGTGGGATCTTCCGGCCATTGCCGAATATCAGCCAGAAATCACGCTTGCGAATATCACATTGA
>JAGRNC010000655.1 GCA_020440935.1 Leptospiraceae bacterium
AATTGTACAAATCCCTGGATGCAAAACGAAGTTATCTTCAGGACAAATTTAACGCTTTTCCGTTTCCCTTTAAAATGACAGGCATCGGCTCCATTTTCTGGTTCTATGAAGGCGAAACACCTCCCAGACAATCGGGACAAATTCATCGCGATTCAATGAAGACCTATGCAGAGCTGTTCCATTACTGTCTGGATCGTGGCATCTACCTCGCTCCATCCGGCTACGAAGTCGGCTTTATTAGCTCGCCCATGGAAGAAAAAGATCTGGATCAATTTCTGGATACAGTGGCGGCCTTCTTTCAAAGCCGCTAGAGGATAATCCTATGGAAAGAAAACGTTTTCGTTCGCTGTCTTCCAGACTCATTCCCGTTCTATTCCTGGTCATCACCGGTCAGCTCGTATGGTGGATGGTCTTCTTTCGCATGCAAGACCAGAAGATGGCAACCATGCAAGAGGAACTGGATCTTCTCCATCTGGAACGCATGGACCGCATGAGCCTGGATGATCCAGATCTAAAATCCACCGATCTGGCCATCCAGACCGATACAGGCTGGAAAATTCGACCCGAAGTGATCGAGGCCAGAGAAAGCGAAAGCCGCCGTAAAACCTGGATGCTGCTTTCCGAGAGTATCTTTGCCTTTGCAGTGATGGGCGCCGGCTCTTTCTACATAATCAGCTCGTTTCGCAAGGAACGTAACCTGCTAAAAGAGAAAGAATTGTTTCTTAATTCGGTAAGCCATGAGCTAAAGACTCCCATTGCAGGTCTGCAGCTCAATTTGCAGACCCTTCAAAAGCGCTCTCTGACCGAGGATCAACGCAAAGGCATTCTCGAGGATACTATATCCCAGATTCGAAATCTCAATGCCACCGTGGCGCAGCTGATGCCGGGCGAATTGACTTCCGATGCTGGAGGGAAGCGGACCGCTCATCTTTTGCATTCCATCGAGATGGCAACACAGCAGAATACCGAACTAATGGATCAGCGAGGCGCGCGTATTCATAATGCGGCCAAAGATGTAGAACTTGCTATTCCAGAGGCGCTGCTTGCCCGCGCTCTGGGCCATATAATCGAAAACAGTTTAATCTACGGGCCACCCGATGTTCAAATATGGATTCGAACCTCCGAGCATCCCAAGCATTGTCACCTGGTGATCGAAGATAACGGTCCCGGAGTATCGCCGTCAGACCTCAGTCATATGTTTGAGCCGCTAGTACGGCTAAATAATCATCGCGGCTACATTAAAGGTACTGGCATGGGTCTGTACATAGTGCAGGAGATATTGCACCAATGGTCCGCTGGAATCCAGGCCGAAGTAAGGGAAGGCGGCGGATTGCGCATGAATCTGGAGATTCCGTTGCACAGCTGATATGGCGGAGACAATTTTATTGGTAGAAGACGAGCCCTTTTTACGGAAGGGAATTCGTCTGAATCTGGAAGCGGAGGGATACTCCGTTCTCGACTTTGAGAATGCCGATTCTGTGCTCCGATCCAGATCCGCTTTCTCGGAAGTAGCGCTGGGAATTTTTGATATAATGCTTCCTGGCGAAATTGATGGACTGGAACTTTGTCGTCGCATTCGTGCAAGAACCGATTTTCCGATCATATTTCTTACGGCAAGGAGTGCCCTGGATGATAAGATGGACGCATTCCGGGCTGGCGCAGACGACTACATCACAAAGCCACTCGAACTGGAAGAGCTATTGATGCGCGTAAAGGCGCGACTCCGGCGACCGGCTCACCAGACATCCGAAACCATCGGCGCCTTCCGCATTGATCTGTAATCGGGCACTGCAACAACGAGCCAGGGAGATATAGTGCGCTTTAACGAGCGAGAAACC
>JAGRNC010000656.1 GCA_020440935.1 Leptospiraceae bacterium
CCCGACGAAGAGGAAATGCGAACTTTGCTATATGGCAGCGACCTTCCCGACGTAGACCTTATGATTCGTACGGGCGGAGATCGACGTATTTCAAACTTTCTATTGTATCAGTTAGCGTATGCAGAGCTACGATTTCTGAGCGTCGCCTGGCCCGACTTTGGCGAATCGGAATTGATGGCCACTATAAGCGACTTTGCAAAGACCGAACGTCGAATCGGCGGGCTGGCCGCCATTCCATAGAAATCGAGTACATTGAAATGCTCGGGGGATAGACGAAGAGGTGGCAAAGCTGCCCTTTTGCTGAACCCGGGCAGGCACCCGGAAAGCCTGCAAATTCCGGCAATCAGGCAGTCAGGATGATAGGCTCCTGGTTTCGCACAACCAGGGTATGCTCAAACTGGGCCACCAGGCTTCCATCGTGAGTAGTCAGGGTCCAGCCATCCTTCGCTTCCATAGCAAATTGGGCGCCGGTCGAGATAAAAGTTTCGATGGCGATGACAGAACCCGATTCCAGCACACGATTGTCGCGCGGATCTTCGTAGTTTAGAATATCAAATGGTTCTTCATGGAGAGCTCGCCCGGTGCCATGTCCTGCAAGATTCAGGATCACATTGTAGCCAGCCTGGGTAGCCATGGAATGAATGCGCTTACCAATTTCGCGAATGTGCATTCCATGGCGCACAGCCGAGACCACTGTATTTAGAATATGTTCGGAGGTGGCGCATAATCTTTTCTTTTCCTGACTGGCCTCTTCCAGACAGAAAGAAGCTCCGGAGTCAGCAAAATAGCCATCGCACTCCAGGGAAACATCTACATTTACCAGATCGCCCTTTTGCAGTACCCGATCGCCAGGGATACCATGAGCAATTTGATCATTTACGCTAATGCAAGTTTCGCCGGGAAAATCATAGGTAAGCCGCGGCGCCGATCTTGCGCCCAGAGGATTAAAATGAGCATGCGCCAGGCGGTCCAGGTCCCGAGTCGTCATTCCAGGCCGGGCCTTTTCTCGCATGAGTCGAATGGTTTGGGCCACAATCTGTCCGACTTTCTTTAGCGGCAAAAGTTGTGATGGACTACTGACTGACATAGGGTTTCCAGAGGATGCACCAGGATAGTCCAACCCGTAGTTGGGTCCACCCTATTTGTGCTCCCTTTCGAATCGGCTTTGCGCAACGTCTCATCGGTGGGTGGCATCCTGTCCCGGCATTGGGATGTCAGGTGGAAGCGGACGTTTCTCGAGTTTTTAAATACTCCAGGGCTTCGCCCACCAGCGTTCTGGCTTCTGGAGCAAACCATTCTTGAAATGCAGTGAAATCCTGATCAAATACGAAAGTCAAATAAGCCTGAGCAAAGCATAGTTCCTGCAAATCCATTCCAATCTCAACGGCAGCATTGGCCGGATCGTAGCCAATGGCACGATTGCATAGATACGGACCCATGCCCAGTAATACAGCGACCAGCGCATGAATCGGAGATTCCTCGGCCTCGCTCCAGCCTTCTCCCTCTTCGGGTCGATCCAGGGCCAGAAAAATACCCGACATTGCCAGGGCTACCGATGCAAGTAAGGTTTGCTCATCCGCCACAAGCTCTTTGCCCAGTTCGATGCTGGCGCTTTCGTCCAATTCCAGACCGATGCCGGGTTCATCCGAGATTTCAATGGACACTCCATCGAAAGGAAACCCCAGTTCCTCCATCCATGATTCCGCCACTGCATGGGCAATGGCCTCGGAGCCGCTGGATCGCACCGCTTCCAATTTGCCTTTCATCGCCACAGGACGATCGGCCGCAAATGGATCTTCGCCATAAAATGCCAGAAGCTCTTCGGAATGTTCGATA
>JAGRNC010000657.1 GCA_020440935.1 Leptospiraceae bacterium
GCGCATAAAAGCAAAGGCCAGTAGAATAACCAGCGCCAGGCCACCGCCGCCCAGAAGAATCAGCCGCTGTCGGTATTCTTCTTCGGAAATGGTACTTTCCTGCGGCACAATCCAGCTTAGTCGTGCCAGAATACTTTCTGCTAGATCGGATGCCCGCTTTCGGTTCTCTCCCAGTGGACCGTTCTCTCGAAGAACAATCAATCTGTAGTTTAGATTTCGCGTGGCAAAATAGGCCTCTATCGAGTCCAGCTTTCTGCTTCCTGCATAGCGAGCATTGTAGAAAAGCACCCCCCGGATCTCACCTTCCAGGTAGAGGTCTTTGATCTTTTCTACACCCGGCTTGCCCAGTATGGGCTCGGGTTTATAAGTACGGTCATCATTGGCGCTACAAAACAGCGCGGCTGTGAATAGGGAGCCCTGAAACTGTCCGCGCAGCAGAACCGAGTCCGTTGTTTGTTCGGCTAACTGCATGCCTGCCAGAGGCGGTATGGCAACATTACAGCGCTTGAGCGCAATCGGTTGATCGGTTCCCTCGGGCGCAGCCCCGATTGGCGTTGAGAGGCCAAGAACCGCCCAAATAACCAGGAAGGCCTTCCAGCCTGGCATTGATGTGGGGCAAATAAACTGTGCTTGCTGCTTCAATGGATGGTTCCAAAAACTCGGCGAGAGTAATGTCAGAGAGTGTCGGTCCGCCTTGCCTGTCATTTCAATCGCAATTCTAAATCCGGGGCAATTGCTGGCAGCCGCTCCCTTTTCGGAAGCAGAATATTGCGCCCTGGCTGCAATGCTGTATTTAACAATCTTGTATTTCCCCGCGGTTTCTATATATTGACCGCACTACATGGCATTTTTTCGGAAAGGGGATACTATGAAAAGCAGGCTACTTTTGATTCCGATGATCGTTGCGCTGGCGCTCTTTTGCACTTCCTGCGAAGGCTTGCGCGCTACTCTAATTGGCTGGTTCGCGCCCGATTACAGTCCAGAAGGAACGATCACGGACCTGGAGCCCAAATTCACCGGTGCGGACGAAGATCGGAAGAAAATCAAAGTTCAGCTGGCAGAGGTGGCCACCGGGTATCCGCAGGTGACCGAGATGGCCTTTCATCCGTCTTCGGATCGTCATCTCTACATTACGCAGAAGGGCGGCAAATTCTCTATCGTTGATCTTGCAACAAATAAGGCTACCGAGATTCTTTCGCTAAAAGTGCCGGTGGTTTCGGAACAGGGATTACTCGGATTCGCTTTTCATCCTGATTTTCTAAAGAACGGATATATCTTTTTGAACTACTCGGTGGAAGATGGCGAGCGTCGTTATTCGAGGGTGTCTCGCTGGACTGTGGAACATCCCGATGATGCTGGCGATCCCGGGGAGCTCAAAGACGAACTGGTCTATCTGGAAGTGGATCAACCCTATCAAAACCACAATGCCGGTCGTCTGGCCTTTGGTCCGGACGGCATGCTGTATATTGGCTGGGGCGATGGCGGATGGCGCGCCGATCCAAACAAAAATGGACAGAACTCATTAACGGTGCTGGGGGCCATGCTTCGCATCGATGTGAACAAGGCCGATGGTGAGAAACCCTACTCCATTCCGGAAGATAATCCATATTTTACAGATAAGCCCGGCTGGGCCCGGGAAGTATGGGCCATTGGACTTCGCAATCCATGGAAATACAGTTTCGATCCGAAGGGGCGCCTCATTGTGGCCGATGTGGGTCAGGACAAATACGAAGAAGTCTCCATCGTCGGAAAGAGCCAGAATATGGGCTGGAATACCACCGAAGGCTTCCATTGCTTTGAGCCCGAATCGGGCTGTAATAAGACCGGCATTACC
>JAGRNC010000658.1 GCA_020440935.1 Leptospiraceae bacterium
TCGGAACGAAAATGTACCCACGAACGGCGCCCTGAATTCGAAGAATTAGCAGCTGTTATACGCTCGATGCGAAAATCAGCTCAATTTCTTTTCTACTGCGGTCAATCTGAAGTAGCGACAGTGTGAAAGTACTTGAGAAAGCGCTGCTGCGAGCGTAGGCAGAAAAGATGGCTTTGCGTTGCATCGTATTATTGATACTCCTTTTTTCATCTATTGCTTTACCCGTCTGTCTGGCAGATCCAATTTACGATGGCATCGACTCGCAAGATCCCAGGCTAATTCGCCGGGCCGAAGCGAACAAGCGGATCAGCAATGCCGCTATTGCAAAGATTGCGAGTTGCCCTTCGGACAAACCGGCAGAAGGTCTTGAGGGGTTGGCATTGAGCGTGAGTCCCTGTGCGCAAGCGGACCTAAAGCTACGGTCATGCGAACAAAAACAACGATACATCAAACGGTCCATTGTGGACGATTGTGTATACGCCATCCTTCTCGTTGAATGCGGAAAAGAATATCCCGGTTTCGTGGGCGACCCTTTGGTGCGATTCGAATGCTCGGACATTGTGGGTACAAATCCGATCGAGTTTATCTAAGACTTTTTGGCTGGCGCGGGGGGTTCCGGAAACCTGACTGCACCAATGCCGCCGTTTCCTTCGTCGGACGCATGAAGAGGAACTCCGGATTGAAAACGAGTCTCTCAAAATTCGAATATGTAGTACAGTCGCAGTCGGCGCAGCGAGGTGTTGATATAAACGGGTGCCGTAGAAAAGTTAGCCAGACGAGTCTGAAAATCCGAGCCTCCCCTTTGCTCCAGCGAGCCCGACGAGTAGTATCGTTCCTGGTAGAATGCGATGCCGATTTTCTGGTTTTCCCATGCATAGGCGGCGTCCAACCCTAATTTGGCACCCCAACCGAGCGTGCTTGAGTACGCATGTAGCAGCCTGTAAGGGTGAAAATCTGTGACCGTCGTCCAGGCGATGCGAATGCCTGCCTGTGGCTCAAAAACGATTCCATTCCAGGGTTGGAAGCGATAACCGTACGTAAATTCTAGTCTATACTGATTGTTTGCCAGCGAAAGCACTCGGCCCGGGCTGGGAAGAAAGACCGGATGCGACTCCGAGATGGCATAGCCGGGACCTCCGTCAAATCGATCCTTCCAGTAAAGGTACCTGGCTTCCAGACCGAATCGTCCATAATCGGAGTCGTAGTCCATGCCCAGGGCGATCTGGTCTTCGTTTCGTGTCAGATAATGAAAGGTGCTCGACCAGTTATGTGCGCCTGTGGTTACAAAATTGGTGTCCTTGAAATCCTTCTGGGGTTGCGAAGCATTGTTGCGAGTCTTGATGAACGGATGCCCGTAGAAATCGTCGTCTCTGGCTTCCCCGGAGCGAATTCGTCCAGCTGTCGTTGCCCATTCAAGAGAAAAAGAAAAGGAGCCCCAGCCCCGATTGATGCGAAGACCATACAGCATGTATTCAAGCTGGGTGCTCAATCGAAATCCATTCGGGAAAGTTTCCTGGCCAGTGAGGGGATTAACAAATGGAAATTTATCCGGAGGAGTCTCCAACACATATTGCGAATTGTTAAAGTCGATGAATGGACTGATCGACCATGTCGCCTCCCTACTATCGCGCGAATACGCCGGTACGCCAAGCAGGAAGACCGCCACCAGCAGCAATGGTCGCCTAAACTTGCGCACCATAAATTCTGGCATTATTCTACTTCGGACCATCGGGTCTCGCGGCGCTGCTCTGAACAGGTTAAATCGGCCGGGCTTGCGCCATTGGCATTGCAGATGTAATCGGTGGCGATATCGGCCAGAGAGACCGGCGGCT
>JAGRNC010000065.1 GCA_020440935.1 Leptospiraceae bacterium
TCACTCTAAAGCATTCGCTCGAAGAGTTATTGGAAGCCGCTCGAAGATATACCCTGGACCTAAAACGACGTATTACCTTTGAATACATCATGATTCCCGGCCAGAATATGGGCGATGAGGATTTACAGAAGTTGATTCGTATTGGTCGCCGGCTACGGTGTAAGATCAATCTAATTCCTCTAAATACTACGCTTCAGGGATGGCGACCTCCCAACGCTTCGGAAATGTCAAGATTTCAGGAGTCGCTGCGTAGCCAGGGAATCCTGGCATTTAATCGTGGATCGCCCGGAAAAGATGTAGATGGCGCCTGCGGAATGCTGGCTTTGCGCTGGAATGAAGGAAATAAGACTCCTTCGCACGCTGCAGCGGCCATCCAGGATAATCTGGAATCATCGCACACTTCTCTATGACCGGCCAGACCAAAGAGGGGGCATCGCCACCAGGGGCGGTCTTCCAGTTCTATTCGCGTACAAACGATGAATCGATTCTGGATCGGAGCTATTCCAATCCGAGCACGCTCATTCGAATCAATGCAGCCGAATGCGCGCCCGAGAATCGAGAATCCCACACAGGCCCAACGGAACACTGGTACAGAACTAATCTGGCCCCCGCGTTGAAAGCCGCCCTTCGCGCCAGAATCGAGGAAGCCCTGGATTGGATGGACAAATCTCTGGAATCCGGTTTGCATGTTACGGTTCTACTGAGCTATGAGCTCGGCTGTCTGTTGCAGGATGTAAGCTGGCCCGGGCCCATGCCCGGTTCGTATCCTTTGTTGGTTTTAGCATCATTCGATGCGCCCGAAAGCGTTTCCACCGTCGGTCCTGGTGCCGGGACTGGTTCGGCGGAGCAGGCATCGCCGGTAGGTGTATCTAAAGATGACGATTCGCAAAATGCAACACCAGCGCTGTTTCCCTGGTATGACCTGGGCCCCACCTATTTCAAGGAAAGAGGATATGCCCATACTATTGCAGAAATCCAGGAGCGCATTCGCGCGGGTCTTACATATCAGGTCAATTATACGATTCCCATTGAGCGCACCTTCTCCGGAAACCCCGAAGCACTCTTCCACGATTGGAGGAAAGCTTACCCGTCATCCTATGCATGTTTTGCGGACCTGGGCGATTACCAGTTTCTCAGCGTATCTCCGGAGTTGTTCTTTCTCCGCAGCGAATCGCCACGATCGGCAGGCTCCAGCGAAGCCTCCGCGCAAGCCCACATCCTGGAAGTTCGACCAATGAAAGGAACCGCTCCTCGCGGGGCCGATGCTGCCGAAGATGAACGGTTGCGCCACGCACTTCTGAATAGCGATAAGGACCGGGCCGAACTGGCCATGATTACCGATTTACTCAGAAACGATCTGGGTAGAATCGCGCCTTTTGGATCGGTGCAACTGGAATCAGCTCTGGAGCTACAGTCCTTCAGCTATGTACATCAGCTCATATCGCGAATCAAGGCTCGGCTTTCGCACGCTTCCATGCGGCGCATCATTCCATCGCTCTTTCCATCGGGATCGGTGACCGGAGCTCCTAGAAGAGAGACTATGAAGATCATTGCGCAGCTGGAAAGCGGCACGTACCGCGGGATTTACACAGGTGCCATGGGATACGGAACAAGCGAAAAGATACAATGCAACGTAGCCATACGCACGGCCAGCATTCATGCAGGCAAGCTTCGCTACGGCGCCGGAAGTGGCATTACCATTGATAGCGATGCATCTCTGGAATGGCAGGAATTACTCTGGAAGGCGCGCCCGGCGCTAGTCGAAAAGCCAGGACTCATCGAAACCATGCTACTCCGGAATGGTACTGTGCGAAATGCAGATCGCCATATGCGAAGACTGGAGCGATCGGCAAAAAAGTTCTCCATCCCATTTTCCAGAAAAGACTGGCATCGCGCATTGCACGAATGTCCGGGATGGGGGCAATACCGATTACGGATCCATTTAACGAAAGATGGCCTGGAATCGACGTGTACTCCCATGCCAGAAGCAACCATAGAGAAGCGGGGCTGCAAAGTAATCCTTGCCTCAAGACCCATGAACAGCCGAGATCCATGGCTACTGCACAAAGTCGATCGGCGGGGCATCTACAACGGCCTGCTCGATTGGGCCAGAAGCCAGGGATACGACGAAGCATTGTTATTCAATGAACGTAAAGAAATCACCGAAGGATGCATTTCCAATATATTTTACCAATTGGATGGACGATGGTTTACTCCGCCGATCCGTTGCGGGCTATTGCCGGGAGTGGGACGGCAAAAGTTACTGGATCGATTCGGCAAGCATATAGGAACTAGAAAACTTCTGCTTTCTGAGCTACCAGAATTGCAGCGCTTGTTACTGGTAAGCTCTTTACGCGGCGTTCGGGAGGCGACGATTTGAAAACCATCCTGCGAAGAACCATTCTCACTGTTCTCGGCGTACTTTCGGCCACCGTCGGCCTTAAATCGTTTCTAATTCCAAATGAATTCCTGGATGGCGGAGTAACCGGGATCAGCCTGCTTCTCAATCTCATTCAAGGCTGGGACATTTCTATTTTGATTGTAGTCTTTAATGTGCCATTCTTACTTCTGGGAATTCGAAATATCAATGCCAGATTTGCGCTTCAATCTTTGGTTTCTATTCTTGCACTGGCCCTGGCGCTGCGGTTTCTGGAACTACCTGCTGTAACCAGCGACAAATTGTTGGTTTCTGGATTCGGCGGATTCTTCCTGGGCGCGGGCATTGGATTATGTATTCGAGGCGGAAGCGTCCTGGATGGTACCGAGATAATGGCGCTCTATCTGAGCAAGCGCACCAGTCTTTCGGTAAGCGATGTTATCCTTATCGTGAATATTGCTTTGTTCGGAGTGGCTGCGCTGATCGTCGATATCGATCGAGCAATGTATGCAATCTTGACTTACCTGGCAGCATCCAAGACAGTGGATTTCATTATTCACGGGGTGGAGGAATATACGGCTCTGACCATTATTTCGGATCATAGCGATGCTATTCGAAAAATGCTCACAGAAAAACTTGGCCTTGGAGTCACACTGTTCCAGGGCAAGAAGGGATTCAGTCGATCGGAACCATCGGATCCACACAGCGCTGCTGCCGATGAAATTAGCATCGTATATACTGTGCTCACTCGTCTGGAGGTAGCAGGAGTAAGGGCCGATATTGAACAAATAGATCCGTCTGCATTCATCATACAGAGTGTGGTAGACGAGACCAGGGGGGGTATGATCAAGAAACGATCGGATGACCATTTTTGACCGGGACCAGGAAAAAACTGGACGCCAGCCGATTGTTATTCTGTGATCTCTGCAAAGGGGAATGCTTGCGCTTTTCAAAAAGTATGTGCCTGCCTTTGTGCTGAACAGGCTGGCCACCAATCCGGCCCCTCCACAGAAGCCATATTCTGAAAATTTTCAGGCGGCCGCTCTATTTGCGGATATTGCTCAATTTACCATCGTTACCGACAAAATCATGAACCAGTCCCGTACCGGGCTTCTGGAACTGGCAAGCATCATCAATCGCTACCTGGGCCGGCAGATCGAAATCATCGATGAGTATGGCGGCGATATCTTCAAGTTTGCCGGCGATGCAGTATTCGCGGTCTGGAAGGCGGAGGATCCTGCCGATCTGGCCGAGAAAACTCTGCTCACTGTTCAATGTGCACTGGCCATTCAAAAAGAGCTGAGTCGGTTTCCCATCGCCAAAGACATCGAGGTATCCCTCCGCATCGGAATTGGCGCCGGGCCCATGACTGCCCTCAGTCTGGGCGGACTTTTTGAGCGCTGGGAAATCCTGGTGGCCGGGGATACAGTGCGCCAGACAGCTCTGGCTGAAAAAGAAGCGGAACCGGGTACTGTGGTCATTCACCCCCGCGCCTGGAAGCTTCTAGAGAAGCGGGGATTGGGAGGCAAGGTTAGCTCCTCCAAATTTCTGCTGAAGTCTGCGCCGCCGCAACTCGGCAGTATTCGCGAAACATCGAGAATTGCCGCCATCGAAGAGCGCGCCGAAGAGGCGCTGCGCTGCTATATTCCCCGATCCATTGTCACCATCGTGGGTACCGACGAAAAGCCTACGGCACTGGAAGAGCAATTTGCCGAGCGAATTGTATCGGTGCTGTTTATTAATATCCAGGACTGGTCCCTTAGTTTTCCATTGGAACGATTGCACCGAATCCTGCAAATCGTGCAGGGATGTCTGTACAGATACGAAGGAAGCATTAATCGTTTTGGAATCGAAGACAAAGGTTCGGTAATCCTGGCGGCCTTTGGTCTTCCTCCGCTCTTTCATGGCGATGATCCGTTGCGTGCCATGTACGCGGCGCGAGATATTGTCCGCGAGCTGGGCGAACTCGGGCATCGTGCCACCACCGGAGTGGCCACGGGCCTCGTATTCTGCGGTCCCATGGGAAACGATATCCGCAGCGAATATACAATGCACGGAAACGTAGTAAACCTGGCTGCGCGATTAATGCAGGCTTCCGATGGGGTTTACTGCGATGCCGCGTCCTACTATTTAATGGAAGATCTACATTTTCAACCGGCCCCGGAAAGCCATGACCGGGCCATCCATGCGGCCAGCCGCGAACAATTGCGCTTCCAGCCATTGGATCCCATGCAGGTAAAAGGGCGAAAGGATCCGGTAAAAGTGTATCGCATGACCTGGGCGCATTAGTCGCCAGACAAAAATTGAACGGAGATCTCTATGAAGGGCAGCCCCTTTTCTAAAAAGCCATTCTATATTCTTTTCGCAGTACTGATTGTTGGAGCCTGTACTTCGTTGAGTCGCATGACCCAATCGAGCTCATTGGTCGACGCGAAAGCAAGAGAGGCCATGGTAAAGCTTGCAGATACAAAGAACGGCTGCCCGGGAGAGTTTGATTATTTTCCGGACGGCGGGATCCGCATCTTCTACTGCCATTTAAAACAGGTAATCGATTACCGCGAGGCGCGCAAGCTGCTGCCTATTGAAATATTTCGTTCGGGACCGCACGGCGAGGAATTAGATTTAGATAATCCCCATGAGTTTGGCCATTACAATCCGGAATTTGTGCAGCTTATGGTGGATTATGGGATTCCGGCCGCTTCCAGCGACGATTTCAGGCGCGCAACCCAGTCCATCTATCGAAGCTACGTACAATCGCTGGCCCGGACAATGTATGTTACCTATCGAAAATTCCAGGAAAGCCCGGACTTGCTGGCAAAAGAAAAGGAAAAGTTACAGACCTTGCTGGGAAGCGAGAACGGAGTACCCGGCGGATACTACGAAAAATACTACTATTTCATGAATCCGGCCTTTGCCGACCATTCGGACGGAGAGTTCGATTATTTCTATGAGCACGGTATGGACGCTGGCTTCAATGGCAATGTGGTAAAAACGGCGGCCTTTTTCTGGATTCGCCGCTCCATAGACGGCACCGATGCAATCTTTTATGCAGGGCTCAGGAAGCTGCTGGCTACCTACGACCGAGAGTACCTGGATTAGTCTGGACCGAGTTAGAAGGAAAAGCAAGAAACCATGAATCGCAAAATCACAATCATTGCCGGAATCATCCTATTGATCCTGGCCATCATTATCCAGCTTTTCTCCCCAAAAGGCATGAAGCTACAGGAAGGCTTTAGCACGCCCATTATCGCATTCGAATTCGTTCGCACTCCAGAGCAGGTTTACAGTCTATTTGGCCTGGAGATCAAACCGCATCAGCCGGTAGAACGATGCGATGAATTTCCCAGTCGAAGTCAGTACTGGATCACTGCCATGGATGCAATCAATCAGCTGGATGCGCCTTTTATGCTGATCTACTCTGGATTCATTGCATTTCTTGCAGCCTTTCGATTTGGAAAACAAAAGCGCCGATTGCTCTATGCAGTGCTCGGTCTGGCCGCCACGGCCTTTGTATTCGACCTGCTGGAGAATATAGCTTTGCTCAATATCGCAGATGCCTTGAAATATTGCAAAAACTGGAGTCCCATACATAACGAACCCGAGCAAATTCGATCCTGGTTGCAGACGCTGGTTATTGCCACTCATGTCAAATGGGCAGCTATCCCTCTGGCATTCGCATTAATGCAATGGGCAGAGGAACCATCGGGGTTTCGCAAATGGGCACGTCGGGTCAATACGGCCCTGGCCGTATCCGCCCTCATTGCATGGGTCATCGCCATTCCATTTCCGGGGATCGCCAACGAAATTCTTGGCGCGACGGTCTCCCTTTGTTTTCTACTGGGATTTATTGAGGCAGTGACGCCATCGAGAAACGCTCGGTCTTGACAGAAAACCGGGCTGTTTGCATTTGCACAATGCAGCCGATGTTACATATTCTAAAAGATATTAGGGTCACCGAATTCAAACAGGGCGCCACAATTTATGAGGAAGGCGATGCCGCCGACGGCTCGCTATTTTTCATTTTGGCCGGACGAGTCAATGTTTTGAAAATGCAAGACGGGAAGTCCCGCCAGATTGATAATCTGGGCGAAGGGCAGTTCTTTGGTGAAATAGGCATCTTAATCGACTACCCTCGTACGGCCACCGTTCTGGCCGCTTCTAGTACGGTAAGGCTGGCGCGGATTACCAGGCAGTCCTTTCTGGCCGAGGCCAGTCATAATATGAAGTTCGCGCTGAAAATGATTGGTATAACCATTCAACGTATGGCGCGAGTGGAACTAAAGCTACAGAAAGTGCAGACAGGCTTTACCGCAGATATCGAAAATCATCCGCTAAAAGACATTGTGGTGGAAAATCGCCGGCATAATATTGCCATCGCCGAAAAACTGCACAGCCTGCGCAGCATGCTCTATCCCCGCGATAAGAAAGTTTACAACGAAGGCGAAAAAGACTCAAAGGAACTTTTTCTAGTTCTCCGCGGCGAAATCCGGCTAAGCCACACGTTTAACAACGGCGAAGTTAGTTTTTACAACCTGTACGCCGGAGACTTCTTTGGCATGACTACCTTAACTGGATTGGAGCGGCGCCCCTACTCCGCCATTGTTGCTGCGGATCATACCAGCATTTGTTCTTTCGATAAGGCGCTATTTTCGCGAGTTTTGCAATCGGATCCGGATATTGTGTACAATATTTTCCGCACCATTGTAACCTATAGTACCATTCTGGATGAAGCCATCCGAAAGAAAGATCCAGCTCAGACTACGCAATCGGTATCCGATGAGGCGCTGATTGAGCCCGAACTGTAATTGCTGGTTCCCATTTCCGGGGACCAGATCCATTCGGTATTCCCGGTCGGCGATTTCGTCGTTTTAAGGCTGGCACAGATCAGGAGCGCATTCGCTCGGTTAATTTCTTTGACAGGTCCCGTCCCAGGATCGCGCGAATGCGCGCCATAAGTGGCGGGTCGATGGATTCCAGGTCGTGTAGAGCGGCTTGCGACCAGCATCGAACAGTGACCTTTCCGTCAGCGCGAACCGTGGCCGATGCCGGTTGTCCTGTAAGAAAGCTCATTTCTGCGATAAAATCGAAGTCATCGAGCACAACTACAGTCTTGTTGCCACGGGCTACCTTTGCTTTTCCGTTTACTATGAACAGCAGATCTGCAGGAGTTTCTCCCTGACGCACAATAACGCTACGATCATAGGTGCGCTCTCGGCCAAAGTTCCAGAGCTTCAGGAAGTCACGCTCGGAAAACTCATGGAATACTTGCTTATGAATCTGGCTGAGTAGTCCATTCAGATGAATGGGACGTCGCTCCTGAAATAGAAGAACGATGTGATAGGTATTAATAGAGAGAAATAATACCTCCCAGCCAGCAAGCAGGGCCTGTCCGCTGAAGTAGCCGTAGGCAATCATCAGGAGGCTGGAAAGGATCATTACGATCCGCAACCAGAGTATATCCCGGAAAAGGAAGGCCAGAAGTACAATGCCATTGGCCAGGTGCAGGAATAATTCTTCCTTCGTCATGGCTGGTCTTATTTTCGGTCCGCCCATGCCCGGAAGTCAGTCCGTGCATGCAATTAGCTACGATTTGAACCTAAATATTGACGAAAGCCATGGGAACGGCAGGGGGAAGCGCAAAACCCGGGCCGCCTCGCATCGTTAGAGGGCGACCCGGAGCCAGTTATGATCGCTGCTTAGAGCAGTCCGCGCATTAGAATGGCCGCAACCAGTGCAAGAATGGCGTAGAATTCCGGAAATGCTGCCAGAATCATAGTGTTCGGAAATGCATTGTGGCCGGCGCCAATTGCATGAATACCGCTGGCGCAAACTCTGCCCTGTTGAATAGCGCTGATCAGTGCGGAAATCCCCACGGCCAGTCCGGCTCCAAAAATGACTGCGGCTTGCAGTAACGTCATCTCCGGCTTCACATCTCCAGAATAGAGAATAAAAGCCACAAATCCATACAATCCCTGGGTCGCCGGGAGACCGGAAAGAACCAGACCGTTGCCAAATGCATCGGGCTTCTTCTTGATCATTCCAATTACCGATGTTCCCCCGATGGACAATCCAATCGCGGAGCCGGAGCCCGAAAGTCCAATCATCATCGCCAGTCCTAAACTTGCCAGTATCTGTTCCATAGAGTTTACCAATCCTTAACTTATCTTTCCAATAATTACAAACTATTTCGATCTAACTATGAGCACGGAACGCGGATCCGTAACCCTCAGAATAAAACTCGAATCGCAGCACTTCCCTGGCATACAGCCTTCAGCATTTTACATCCCGCCGCAAAGCAATGAGCAATTCCTGCGCCATCATTTTTCGGGCGATCCCTCGGCCACTCTTTGCTTCAGCAAAAATGGACGATACGCCATCCCTCCGCCTTTGAAATCCACGTTCTTATAGAACTCCACAAATGTGAGACGAAGTGGATGCACAAAGGAACCCAACAACGATAAACCGAGATTCAATGTATGCCCAATCAAAAGAATGATTACCGAAACTACAATGAGCGGGCTGACAAATTGAGTCGCATCGGGATAACCCGGAAGAATCATAAATGCAATCTGATTGAATGCATTACCCAATAGTCCACTGGCCAGCCCCAACGCAAACAGACGAATGTACGAAAGGAAATCGCCCAGAAAGCCTGTTATGAACTGATAAAATTCCCAGAGCCCGGTAAGCGGTCGTAAGAAGATGGACTTGTCCGGGTTGTTGAACAGGAAGAATAAACCGAGCCCACCGTAAGCAAGGCTCTGCCCCACAATTAATGGGATAGAAACGAGCCAGGCGCCGATGGTTAAGGGGCCAATAGCAAAGCTTGCGTCAAAGCCAAGGTTCAAGAAGTTCGAATGACATGCAAGGATCAGCCCGCCCATGGTCGCAAGAATCATTCCCAAGGGTTTAATGGCAAACCACGGTCCATTCATTCGAAATGAATTAACTGCCTGCAGGCCCATACCCAGAAGCAGCTGAACGACACCGAGCATAAGCGACAGAGTCATGGCCGGAAACACCGTGCCTTCATTGCCGCTGTAGCTGGCAAACATGGCAAGATCTGATGCCTGTCCAGTAACGCTGGATGTTGCCCCCGGTACTGCAAACAGGTTTTCGCCAAAGAATGTGTTCAATAGTAGCCCGGCTACGGTTGTACTCAGTCCCAGCACCAGAGCAAGACCAGCAATCGGCTTGAACTGCCGAGGAAGGCTGAGCAGCAATACCGAAGCAATGATAGTAACCACCACGCCGTAGCCCGTATCGCCCAGGCACATGCCAAAGAAGATTACAAAGAAAGGAGCAAAGAATGGAGTGGGATCCAGCTCCATATAATCGGGAAGAGAAAAAAGTCGGGTAATGGGTTCGAATAAGCGCGCAAAGAATCCATTGCGAAGCGCCACCGGTACCGGATCGCCCGGTTGCGGCAGACTAATGCGGCATGCAATCTGCTGATCGCGCAAGAATGCCTCTACTTCCGATGCGCGACTTTCGGGGTAGAAACCTGTGATGAAGAAGATTGCATTGCTTTCGTCGCGGGCCAGACTATGTTTGGCCGCCTCGAAAGACATGCGCGATTCCAGGATCTGTGTTGCCCGACCCAGCGCCTCTTTCCAGTGACGGCATCCCAGGATCTCTCTTTCCCGTTCCAGTAGCTTTCGCTCCACCTGCAAGATTTCCCGATCCAGATCTGCCGGAGTAGCGGAAGGGATGGATATTTCTTCGAAAGGAAGAACCAGGCTCTCGCCGGAGAACTCGAGCACGGCAAAGTAAACTTTTCCCTCGCTGCGATTCAGTACGGATATATGATAGATGGGAGCAGATTCCCCTTCGGACAATTCCTCAAAATCGAATTGCTCAAAAGCCTTTTCGGACCCAATAAACAGTCGAATGCGAATGTCTTGCTGCTGCAGTTCGCGTAACCGAACTAAGGGAAAATCGCCCCAGACCGACACATCGGCCCGGGTTTCCTGCAACTCTTGCAGTGCAGATAATAATGCCTGGCGCTCGTCGAACTTCTTTTCCAGATGCTCTAGTTTTCGACGGGAGGATCCA
The DNA here is from genome assembly GCA_020440935.1 of Leptospiraceae bacterium. GTDB lineage: Bacteria > Spirochaetota > Leptospiria > Leptospirales > Leptonemataceae > UBA3465. The sequence goes on from JAGRNC010000065.1 coordinate 10,433, forward strand.
TGCGTTGCATGAACTACGTCTTCCGTGGGCTCTTCGGGAATAGAAGTCCCTGCATGCTTCTTTTCCAGTTCGCCGAGCGCAGCTACCATTTGCTCATAGCG
>JAGRNC010000659.1 GCA_020440935.1 Leptospiraceae bacterium
GCGTACGGTCTGGAAGGCCCAACGGGACTGGTCTCGGTTACCGGCTCAGAGGAAGGTCGGTATACGCCGCTTGTTGACGCGAAAATATATCGAGCTCCAGTTCGCTCACAGTACTCGATAACTGACTGCGAACCAATCACATTTGTCTCAAAGGCAGCCCAGGAATCCTGCGCAAAGGCTTTGCTCTGGGTCTTCGCTGCCAGGTGAACAACCACGTCAAATGCCTGATCGCAACTTGCAAAATTCTGCACATCGCCTTCAAATCGCGCAATGGGCCAGCCATTTGCCCGAAGAAGTTCCAGTAGTCGCTTTCCAAGGAATCCGGAGGAACCTGTAACAATTATTCCGGTCCGATTAGCCAGAAGGCCCCCTCCTTGTTACTGAGATGTGCATCATTTCTCCGCAATCGCTTCCCGGGTAAGCGATCGAAAGGAACTACCTTCGTATACCAAGACAAAAACGCCGAGTGCCAGCGCCTGTAGTGCAATAAGGCCATGAGTTACCGTTCCAAAGGCCAGGGCCTGCTCTTTTATGGGTACCCAGGCCGCGAGGGACCAGACCGCCACCTGATGATAGAGGCCGATTCCTCCCGGTGACGAAGGGAGAATTGTGGCCAGATTCAGCATTGCTACGAGCAAGAGCAGGCCGCCAAAAGGGATAGAGAAATGAAACGCCAAAATCCACATGTAATTGCCAAGCAGAATGCAGAGCCAGATGCAAATGGTCCAGAACGCAATTCTTATCACTACCGAGGGGGAACGGAAATTCTGCAATCCATCCGCCACTCTATTAATGAGCCCGCAAACCGGTCCAGAAAGAAGGTTAGGAAGGATTCCCTGGGCAATTCCAAGAATAAGGTCACGTGTATGCGGGTTATGAACCAGCACCAGACCTGCAATCGTAATGGCAGTAAACCCAACGACTCCGTAGAGATATCCAAGATCAGCATTGCTGCCGGCAAGAAGCAACGGAAAAGTCACCATTGCGAAGCAAAGCACCACTGCGAGGTCGACCAATCGTTCCACCAGTAACACTGACAAAATACCAATTCGACTACGCTCCAATTTCCTTGCCATCAATCCGCACCGGATCACGTCCCCAATGCGGAGAGGAAAGTAATTATTCAAGAATATAGAGCCCGAAACCGAAGCGATGGCATCCGTATTGGAAAGCTCAGAGGAACCATGAAGTTCAGTTCGCCACCTCCGGCCCATGCAGAAGTATGCCAGAAAATGGAACAATGTTCCAAGAAATAAATAGAGTAGAGAGGCTTCCTCTATTGAGGTAAGCAGCGCATGCCAGTCGATCCCGTGAAAAGCAAGAAAGCCAGCAAACGCTGTTACACCCAGACCAATTCCGATCCCCAGAGAACGTCTTAGCCAAACCGGTATCCTGTCCATTGACCGAAAACCCCTCCCGTCTCAGGGGATCCTGTAGACGTACATTTGTTCGGTATCCCAGAAACCATCCCGATTCGAGCGAGGAATTGACAGAGAAGCCGCAAGGTTAGGATCCGAGGAAGGTGCAATTGTCCGGGCGCGTTTGCGTTGCTCATCTGTCAGAAGAAGCCATTCTCCCGGCTTGAGTGCCGGGACCGGATCTCGCAACAGGCATTCGCTGGCTGGCAGCCGGCGCAGCTCAAGTCCCCCCGACAGAGGAATGTCGCGCTCACACATTAAAACTATGGCTCCGGCCGGTACAGTACGTTCGATCACCTCTTGGACCTGTGCCACACGCGATTCGAGCTGGGACCGGTTCTTGTAGACTTCAAAAATAGACGGTAACCGACCCTGGTTCTGGACAGCAATTTGGCCAATGCAAATGG
>JAGRNC010000660.1 GCA_020440935.1 Leptospiraceae bacterium
ATTTTCCTCTAACATCATGGCTATTCGGTCAGGGGAATTTCTTTAATCCAATTTCCTCTTCCATTAAGATCATTGCAATTTTTGGATACCTTGCGCTTTCGTTGATGGCGGCTTATCGTGCTTTTATGGATGAGCAATGGGAAATTCCATTTCTCAAAGATATTGTGGATTTCTTCTGGGAGCTAATGCCCGGAAAGGAGCCGGAGAAGTAAGTGTCTTATCTGGAAAAAGCAAAGGCGAAGATAGCTTCCTGGCCTGAGAAATACAGGGCTGCATTCTACCTGTTTCCCCTCATGGTGCTTTTTCTGCCCGGAATCCTGCTGGATTCAGGCAGACCTTATCGTGCAGCAGTGCGCGGACTTGTACTGAGTTTATTGTTCTGGATTGCCGCCTTTCTGATTTATTTTCTTCATTATTACATTTGGCATCGTAGCGCTGATCTTCGATATATTCGTGATCTGTTCTTCTTTCTTGCTCATTTGCTCATCGTAGTTGCCTATGTGGGCGTGAGTCTGTATCTGTGTTGGCTGGAATGGAATGACAATCATCCGGAGAATATCTGGATTGATCGCACCTCAAGACAGATTGTTCGGTTCCTCGAATTCAAAGCCTGATTGAACTTAAGTCGTGTACAACTTTCGGTGCACGGATTGATACAACGTCACCAGCGATTGTACATGATCATCCCAGGTGAATCGTTTTGCTTGGACCGGCCCTTCCTTCTTCATGGAAGATCGAATCCTCTTATCTTCGAGAACGCGCAAAAGCACTTCGCGTAGTTCGGACTCGCTTTCCGGATCAAAATAGAGGGGTACATCTCCGCCGACCTCCGGTAACGAGCTCCTGCGCGAAGAGATTACCGGTGTGCCGCAAGCCATGGCCTCCGCCAGAGGAAAGCCAAAGCCTTCTATAAGCGATGGCATAATGAAAACATCCGCTGCGCCGTAGAGTACGGGCAGTTCCTCTTTATCAAAGAAAGGAAGCACTCGTATTCGCTCTTTGTGCTCAAAGGTTTCTAGAGCCTTTTCCAGATAGCCGGGTAATTTTCCGCCGGTGCCGGCAATACATAGATCCAGTTGCAGTCCACCGTCCCATAATGTCTTTAGCGAACGGATAACAAAATCCACATTCTTGTGCTTCTTTCCGATGCCCACGCATAGACCAAATGGATTCTTCAACCGGTGCTTTTTTCTAAACGCATCCACCACTGATTTTTTGGGAACGCGAAAAAGTGAATGATCGATGCCATTGTGGATGGTAACAATGCGCTCTTCGCATCCCGGAAAGTTTGCGATCATGCGCTCCCGGGAGTAGTCGGAAACAGTGGCGATGGCCGGAGCTCGACGAGCCACCTGGCCCAGAAAGAAGGAAGCGTATGCTCGGTAGATCGGGCTGGAAAATTCGGCGCTATCCAGATGGATGAGATCGTGCACAACGACCAGCGATCGATTGAGAAATTTGATGGCTCCGTTGTAATGCGGACTATGAATGATTTGATTTTTTCCAGGCCGCGGAAAACGAATTTGTTCACGGATGGAATAGATGGGATCTGTAAAAGTGCGAATCCGACCTTCAAATTGAGGTAGGTGCTTCTGAATTGTGTCTGGATGCCCGGCAAGCGTGAGGGCAACCTCGGGTCGCTTAACCAATCGCTGAAGAACTGCCTCTACCTGAGTTCCTATACCCGAGTAACCGAGCATACGAGCGTCGTAGAGTACTTGCACGGGTTTTGACATGAAAACCACTTGAAATCAGGATGCGGCCGAACCGTCAATGCATTCGGTATGTTTCCGAGGCTTTACAGAGAGTCGCGGCCAGCG
>JAGRNC010000661.1 GCA_020440935.1 Leptospiraceae bacterium
GCGCCAGCGACGGGCGCGGAACTAAAGGCTTTCTTAAAGTACGCTGAAAACTACAACGATGGTCCTATTGCGGTGCGATTTCCCAAAGCGGCCTGCGATCCGGAAAGTCTGGAGAAAGACGTAGATATATCCAGCCGCGCCCCGGTGGTATCGGGTCATGGCAAGGACGTGGCGATCGTGGCGGTCGGAGCCATGTGGGATGCCGCGCTCGATGCAGAAAGAATCCTCAGAAACGATCATGGAGTGCTGGCCACAGTCCTGGGATTGAGATGGATCCGGCCATTGGATCAGCGCGCATTGATAGCAAGGTTAGAAGAAGCAGATCATTTCGTATTTGTAGAGGACGCTTACGTGCATTGTAGCGCCAGTACTTCTATTCTAGAAACATTGCCATCGCACATAAAAGCTAAACATATGCGTACCTTCGCATTTCCCACAGAGACCATCGAGCATGGCACCCGCGAAGAAATCATGGACGAATACGAGCTTTCGGGACCGCGCATTGCCGAAAGTGTAAAGTCGATGCTCTATCCAGAAGGAAAAATCATATCGAGAGCTGCGGGAAGTTCCGAGACATAAAGCAAGAATTTGCTTTATGAAAAATGTAAACCCCGCTTCACTGGAAAACATCGAACATGCTATGGCCCTTGCAAAGGAGGGCAAGATGGAGCCCGCCGAATATTTTTTGTTAAGGGCCCATGAGATCGATCCGTCATCTACCGTAGGATGCGTCCTCGGATGGTTCTACACACAACAAATGAAAGATCAAGCAACAGGTGACCGATTTCTTTATCGAGCAGTCCTTCAGGACCGGCATAATGCCACGCATACTCTGGAGCTCGCTGTATATCTGTACGAGACCCATCGTCTTGATCGTGCATGCGCCTGGTTTTACCGCTGTCTGCGATGCAACGACAAGAAAATCCATCCAATTGCGCTCTATTTTCTGGCTCGAATCTACGGACAATGGAACCGTCCCGAACGCTCCATTCGCTATTTGAACCTCGCGCTACGCATGAAACCCGATTTTGAGGCAGCCAATCGTTTTCTGAATCGGTTGAAAAAGAGCGGCCTTGCAGAAACGTACACCTCGAATGAAGGAAACTCCGGACAATTCCGGCTCTAGAATTACCGACGGCCTTGATAAGGCCTTTTCCTCGCTTTCCGAGCATATAGAAGGATTCCAGCTGCGTACAAAGCAGCTGGAATTTGCCCATAGTTGCCATTCCACGCTATCCCACAACGGCACATTGCTCATAGAGGCCGGCACAGGAATCGGCAAAACCCTGGGATATCTCATCCCACTGATCGACTATGCACGGCGCAACCAGGTCCGAGTTGCCATTAGCACAGAGACCAGAAATCTACAGGGACAAATTCTCACCAAAGATCTGCCGCTGGCGCTGAACGCGCTCGGGCTGACTAGATCTGACTTTAGAGCCGAAGTCTGTATGGGAGCCTCAAATTATCTTTGCATTCGCCGGATGCATCGAGTGGGAAAGGACATTCCTCCCGATCGAGTGGCGGAGTACCAGGATTTGCTGGAATTTCACGCAAACAACCCGATTGCGATGCGCACCGATGCACCGATCAGTCCTCAACTATGGAGCAAAGTAGGTCGGGATCCAGAAGATTGCCTGGGACGAAAATGCATCTATTATGATGACTCTCCGTACTTTCTGGCCCGTGAACGATGGCGCCAGGCACACTTGCTCATCATGAATCATAGTCTTCTTGCGGCCCACCTGGAGAGCAAAGGACAACTTCTTCCGGACTTTCGTGCCATCGTTGTCGATGAGGCCCACGGGGTGGCCG
>JAGRNC010000662.1 GCA_020440935.1 Leptospiraceae bacterium
TATACTGGAAGGGAATTGGACCGGATCGAATAGAAGAAGTGATTTCCTATTGTACCAATCGTCCTGAGGATTTTTCCGATTTTTCTTTGCCTGCGACCGGGAGCCCGGAATCTGACGATTAGTTATGCTGCGATTCCGACCTGGCGCATCGCTGCGCCTATTCTACTTTCTATTTATTTTTGGCCTTCCCATGGCCGCTCTGCAAGGGCGAGATCTTACCGATGCACTTGATTCCTATGTGCCATCGCTAATGGACGATCAGAATATTCAGGCAGTGCAGATCCATATTTTTCGACCCGGGCGCGAATATACCCGCACCTTTGGTCGCGCCGATGTGGATGCAAATACCCCCGCCACGGATTCCACTGCATTTGCCGTGGGAGCGCTTCGAGCGCCGCTGTCTGCTTATGTACTGCTTTCGGAAATGAAAAGCGAAGGACTGGCATTTGAAAAGGATGTGGCTCTACCGACCGGAGTGGCCTCTGCAGACCAATTACTATTGATGACGTCGGGACTAACCAGCACTCATGCAGGATTATTGCCTCCGGGTTCGAATGACGCATCCGAAGTACGCGAGACGATCTTTCGCGATAGCATGAATATTGTGCCGGGTACTTCGCCAGGACAACAGTATATCTATGCGCCGCAGGGCTACGAATGGCTGGCCCGGTCGCTTCTGGGACAGGAGCAAAGACTGCCAGGTCTGGTGAATCAATTGATCTTTCAACCCGCCGGAATGAATCATAGCTTCTTTTTCGATGATCGCGAGGGACATGACCTTGCTCGCGGATACGAGCCCAGGGGCAAGACTCCCGCTCCCATCCCATATCCCGCCGTGGCACTGGGTGCCTATCTTGATCTCATGACTACGGCCTCCGATTACGGTAGCTTCCTTAAAAAGATTATTCGCGAAGCCAGGACGCCGGGCTCGGTAGCAGATTTTATGTTACACCATCGCTACCAGACGGCAGTACCGGGCGGGCGCACACCGGGTTTCTATTACCACAAACTCTGCGGACCGGACGGCCCGGGCTTTTATCGGATTCTATCGCAATTTCCAGGATTTGCTTCGGGCATTCTATTTACCGAAGACGGACGCGGTGCGGTGGTTCTGTTAAACGCGAGGCAGCAGATTACTTTGCAGCAGATTATGGATCGAATAGTACCGGACCTTTACCCGGAATGTCGTGCATTCCTGGAGAAGGCACAGCCGGGCTATTTTCCAGAATCGGTGGATCCGAATACGATCGCCGCGCTGGAGGGATATTATCGTCCCAAACAACTGTTGACCGGTTCGGGCAGCAAATTCGCTTTTCTGGCCGACACTCGTCTTGCCATGGAGGATGGACGAATTCGATTTTCGGGTTTTTTTGAAACAGAGCCCAGTATACATTTTATTCCCATCGGACCCGATCTGTTCATCGCCCGCGGCCGTGCATCTATGGACGGCTGGATGGTAAGGGTGGTTCGTGATGACTCCGGTAACGTCCTTGGTTTGCAGACTGATCTAGCTTACTATAGAAAGATCGGGGTTCTGGAATCCATTGGCGGCATTGTGGGTATTTCGGTGGTCGCGCTTGTATTGCTTGCAGTCGCGGTGCTGTGGTATTTTATTAGGCGAAGGGGGGCAGCAGATGCTAGATAAGGCCAGTCATGTAGTGATTATTGGAGGCGGTTTCGCCGGAATCAATGCGGCGAAGAAGCTGGCAAAAGAAGATTCGGTGAGGGTTACCCTGATCGACCGTAGAAACCATCATTTGTTTCAGCCTCTGTTATACCAGGTAGCCATGGCTGCCATCAGCCCCGCCGA
>JAGRNC010000663.1 GCA_020440935.1 Leptospiraceae bacterium
GTCGACTGAGCGAAACTCCCATCGAATACGGCAGCCATAGTCGATTTACCGCCCCCTTTGCGGGTACCTATACGATGCTACGGTTCAAAGAGACCATGACCGATGAGCAGCGAAAACAGGCATTTGATCAGCTAAGAAAAGAATACAAAGATGTCCTGGTTGCCTCTAAAAAACCAGGCCTCTGGTCCTGGCTAAAGCGGACGTTTACATTGCGAGGATTCCGATACTAATGCATTCGATGTTTTTGTTCTGTCGGACAACCTTGGCCAGCCTGGAGGGTTTACTTCTGCGTCGTACTCTGGTCGTTCTAATCGTAACAATGTCTGTGGGTCTGTCGGCCTGTAGCGAACAAATTAACTGGATTGAGTATCGCGGGGAGCATGGTCAGGGCCATACCGATAATGCTCTCTACCCGCCGCTGGGCCTTCGCTGGAAGTTAAAACTGCAGGAGAATGCCGAAAAGGCGAAAGCATTCAATCCCCCGCTTTTCATTGATGATGTCATCTACTTTGGATCCACCGACGGTAATTTCTACGCCCTCGATGTAAACACCGGCTATATGAAATGGATCTTTAAAGAAGCCAGAGGCGCCATTAACTCCGTTCCTTTCGCCGACAAAGACACTATATACTTTGGGTCAAACGATACCAATGCCTATGCGGTGGATCTGGAGACCGGTCAGGAAAAATGGCGATTCCCCACCGGAAGAACGGTGCAATCTCTGGTTCTGCGATACGAGGATCATGTAATCTTTACCAGCGACACCGGCGCCACGTATTTCCTCACTCCGGACGGCAAAGAAGAGTTCAGCCTGCCCAACCCGGTGTGGTCGCACCATACCTTCCAGGTGTACGATGGCGTCGTGTATTGGGCTCCGCGTGGACGTCAGTTCGGCGCTTACGATATTGCAAATCGGCAATTTCTCTGGACAGTGGATGTGAATGTACCCTATGCGGTATGGTATTCCTTTCCGGCCGTAGACGATGACATGGTCTATTTCGCCTCCAGCTTCTACAAAGGCATGGAGGTTGAGCTGAATTACTATGCGCTGGACCGAAAATCGGGCCGCACTGTATGGCAAATCTCCGATGAGATGAAGCCGGGTAATCGCATTGAGCTCAATCGGTATTCGCTTTTTCTGGACCATGTGGATCTTCTGGATTACATGGCGCCGGCCGTGTACAAGGATCTCGTAATCTACACCAGCGGCGACACGGTGGTGCGTGCATTTCACAAAGACGATGGCGATAAAGCCTGGACCACAACGTTCGATTATCCCACATCTTCGGCGCCCACCATTGCCGGAAATCGAGTCTACATTGGTATTCGCGGATCCAGCGTTCGTACCGATGCCGGCGAATTCGGCGACCCGCCCAAGCTGGTCTGTCTTTCCGCGGAGGATGGCTCGGTCCTGTGGGAGATGGACGTGGAGGGCGCAATCCTCTCTGCGCCGATTATTTCCGGAAACAAGATGATGTTTGGCACCGACCAGAACTACTTCTACGTTCTGGAAGAAGTGCTGTAATTCCCTGACTATCGATGGCCGCTTATCATCGCATGCGGCGATGGTAGACTAGCTCGTCTCCAATCCAGCGATCGCGAGCCCAGGAGCGCCCAACTAGGGACTATACTGAAAGGCAGATTCGGCGATTGCATCCCTGAATACATGACCATTCAGCAGAACCGCAGAAACATGGCCGCCTGGTATGGTTCGTAACTGTGAGCCCTTCCAGTGCTTGTGTAGCGCTACCACCGATTTCAAGGGAACGTATCCATCGTTCTCGGCCGCGATGAGTATGG
>JAGRNC010000664.1 GCA_020440935.1 Leptospiraceae bacterium
CCCCCATTGTGCGGCCACCGATGCGTTGGCGCCGCCGGTGAGAATCCATTGCTGCGGCATGGTATTGATCCTGGGCACAGCCAGCACCGGTCCTCTAGAAGTCATGGCTGCATCGGCAAAGAAAGCCTGCAGTTCCTCCACTTTGCGCGGAAAGTTCTCTTCTTTAAAGTCGTTGGATGGATTGATCAGTCTGGCTGTATAGGGATCGGTGCCTGCTGCACGCCCCAGTCCCAGATCGATGCGCCCGGGATGCAAGGCCTCCAGAAGTCGAAAGCTTTCCGCCACCTTAATGCTGGAATGGTTGGGCAGCATGATGCCCCCTGCCCCCACGCGTATCCGTGTGGTGACCGAAGCCACTCGATCGATCAAGATCTCCGGTGCGGCGCTGGCAATAATCGGCATGTTATGGTGCTCGGTAAGCCAGAATCGATGGTAACCCAGTTGCTCGGCGGCCAGAGCCATATCCAGGGTCTCTTGCAGCGCTCCGGTGGCATTCCCCCCGGCAGAAATCATGGATTGATCGGCAATACTTAGTTCTAACATTGAAAATTCTCTATATCAGAAAATACAGAGTCTGCCTGCCCGTGGCGACCGTTCTGCCTCCATTCGATTTTTTGGTTTTTTTTCTTGCCGAACCAGCATCACTGACTTAACATTCACTCAATGACTGAACGATCACTCAGCCACAGTGAAGATAAATCCACAGATTCGGGATCCGGCGGAAAGAAATCCCGCACCCAGCTGCGAGCCGAAGAAACGCGGCAGACCATTTTAAACTCCGCATTTCGATTGTTCGCGGACGAAGGCTACCATAAGACCTCCATTCGAAAAATCGCCCGCGATGCGGAAGTCTCGGAGGCGCTGCTGTACCACTACTTCGAGAACAAGCAGGATCTGGTGCAATCGGTGATCGTCGATCGCATGCATTACTTCAAGCAACAGATGGCCGGATCGCCGATGGCCAGCGGAATGCAGACAGTGGGCGTGGAGCAAATGCTTCGGATTATCTTTGATCGAGTCCTGGAGGCTGTGCGAAATCAGGGATTTGGTCGCCTCATTCGATTGCTAATGGTATCGTTGGACGACTTTTCCCTGGAAGCCCGGGAAAAGCTGGTGCATCAGCTGCATAAAGAAATCTGGGATCCCATCGCTGCCGCCCTGGGGATGCAGCTTCAAAAGGAAGGCGCCAGTTCCATTGATCCGTACCTGTTCTTTCGCGTAGCGCAGGGAAGCTTTATCGGATACGTTCTATTTCAAGAAGTCTTTCACTGGCAGGACTTTATTCGCGTGGATTCGGATGAGTACCGCGATCTTGCCTCAAAATTGTTGGCCGCCGGCGCCATTCAGCTGGGCGCCGAGTCAACAGCTTCCGGCGCAAAAAAGACAAAACCAAAGAAAACAAAAAAGAATGGGAGGGAATGATATGCAATACCGAGCCGATGCGCCCGCCATATGCATCGTTTTGACGATGTTCGTTATGGCTCAGAAGGTGCCCGATTCTCCCATTGCCCTGGATTTGCGGCGCGCCGAAGAACTGGCGCTGGAACAAAACGTATCTCTGCGAGTATCCAAAAACCAGAGTCTGATGGCACAATCCGCAAAAGACGAAGCATTCAGTCGCTTTCTACCCGAATTGTCCGCCGAAGCAAGCTACGGTTACCTTTCGCCGCGGCCAGGTGTAAAGAAGGAGATTATTCCGGGAGTAAACCTGAACCTCACCCAGCCATCGGACAATTACAGCTATGGACTCAGACTGCGTCAGATACTCTATTCCGGAGGGCGCATCAGCACAGCCTT
>JAGRNC010000665.1 GCA_020440935.1 Leptospiraceae bacterium
GGGCTCCGCGCGTAAGTTATCCAGCCAGGAAGCTTCAAATTTGCGCCCATCTTTTTGGGTCACTTTCGTTCCAATAGAAAAGATCAAAGTATCCCGGGCCCTTGTCATGCCCACGTACAGTAGTCTTTTTTGTTCTTCCGCGGCTGCTGCGGATTGGGATTGCATTTCTTCCGATGCATCCAGCAGATCGTTGAAGAAATCGTAGCTTTTGCCGTCGCCAAACGGTCGCGGCCAGAAACGAAGCCAGCGCCCCGCAAGCGGATCCAGAGAATCAAATTTCTCGGCGCCCACGACCTGCAAAGCGTCCGGCAAGCGATCGCTCTGCGATTCGTGTAATTCTGCAAGGATCACCACCTTCCATTCCAGACCCTTGGCTCCATGGTAGGTGATTACTTCGATCGTATCTTCGCCGACACCCCGGGCCTGCTCGGGTTGCTTTTCGTCCAGGAATTGCAGAAATCCCCCGATGTGCCAGGGTTTGCCTTGCATTCTACACAGTTCGCAGTATTCGACAGCCAGCCCCAGAAGCCGGTCCATATTCTGCCTGCGCAGATGGGGCAAGGCCCAGCCATCCACCAGGCGATCCAGATCCAGAACGTCTATGATGGCCTCCAGGACACCGGGCAGGGATGTGTCGCCGGCCCGGCCGCGCAACTCCTGGAAGCTTTCTGTAAACGGATCGGTACTGGCGCTCGCTTGTTGGATAGATTCAATCCAGTGCGAATGATGGGGATGATCGGGATGCAATCGCATGATCTCGGCTCGAGCCAGCGAATCTTTCGAATCCACAAAAAGGCGCAAACCTGCCAGACAGAGCTGCACTTCCCGGGTATCGCAGAGAGCGCCCTGCGGCGCCGATGCGCGCATGCCCAGGGCTTCCAGAGCGCTGGCGATGATCCCTGCCCGATTATTTGTTCGGCAGAGGATCGCCACATCGCAGGGGCGCAATTCGGGTCGCTGCTCTAGCAAATCACGAATCGCCCGGGCCAGCGCCTGCATTTGCCGGGACTGCTTGCTTCCTTCCAGATACCAGATTCCCAGAGCTTCGTTTACATCGTCTTTGCGATAGGCGGTCACCTCGATGTCTCGGGGATCTTCGTCGCTAAATACCTTGCAAAATAGAGCATTAAAGAAGCGTATGAGCGAGGGAGTGGAACGGCGGCATTCAGAAAGCGGATCTTCTTTCGTTGCGGAGGCAAGCGCCTGATTCATTAGATCCGGATCGGCGCCGCGAAAACGATAGATGGATTGCTTGGGATCGCCCACCCAGGTAGAATCGCCGCTTAACTGATGCAATGCCCGAAACAGAGCCAACTGGATAGGATTTGTGTCCTGAAATTCGTCCACCATCAGCTTCTGAATGCGCCGTTCTAGCGATTGAACCAGATTGGATTGTGCCGCGGACCCATCGGAGGCATTCGCCACTAGTCGCGCAAGAACCATGCTTTCCTGGTCGGCAAAGTCCATAAGTCCGGATTCTGCTTTTCCTTTCTGATATTCTACAAGACAATCGGCGGCGCAGGCAAAGCAGGAACGAACGATGAGCGCCAAATCGGTTTGGAACTGGTCGGTCGCCGGCAGCAAATCAAGGAGATCGCGGGCATCGGCCAGAACTCCGGTCTTTTGCTGGGGGCTGTTTAGCGCATGAGTGGCAACCCTCACATATTGCTTGTAGGAAATGCTCAGCCCGCCTTCGATCTTACCCAGCAGGGATTTACATTCGTACAACGCATCCTTCGATTGCTCCTTGAGCTCCCCATTGGCCCGCTTGTCCGCTTCCAATTTTTCAATGTCGCT
>JAGRNC010000666.1 GCA_020440935.1 Leptospiraceae bacterium
CGCCATTTCATTGCAATCCTGCATCCGATTATGGGTCCAGAAATCCCCATCGCCTTATGGATTCCAGAGGACCGAGTCCCTCATTCGCATGGCCAAATTAGATGAGCAACGAGCTCGTCCCGGCAAGAACGAAGCGCTATGATGCGCTACAGATTTAGAATGTTACCATAGTTTACGATTGGAACGAATGTTCGGTAGCGACTACTTGATGCGCATTGAGCATGTAGAGCATTTATTCGGGCGAATCGAAACAATCTTTTTGCGGTCCGCAGAAACATTTCCTATAGGCCAGCGTCCACGATCATAGCCAGCCGGACCCATGGTAAGTATGAGAAATGGAAGCACATTGGAGCCAGCTTATGATCAGTACAAAGCCTCAGGGTCAGTGCATGACTTTGTGGAACAATCCTATGAATGGATGCTTCGCTATACGCGAAGAAAACTCAACAAGGACCAGGAGGTCTGCCACGAATTTCTAAGCCATTTTCTGGAAAAAATTCCCAAAATACTGGTGCGATTTGAACGCGAATCCAGAGAACAATTTACCGGTTACCTGGCCTGGTGCATGCGATATGATTTTTTGAATTTCATCCGGCAGCGAAGGAAACAAGAACCTCCGGTTTGCGAGTATCCTGTGGAATGGCTGGCCCAGCCTGCCGAATCCCAGGAGTCCACCGGCCTGGAGCATGCAATTCAGCAACTTAAGTCGCTTCAGCGAATTCCGGTGAAACTGCAATGGGGCTGGAACCTGGACATCAAGGATTTTCGTTGGCTGGTCTCCAATTGCGGAGCCCATCGAACATCCCGATTGCAGGAATGCTTTCAAAAGAAAATCGAAAAAGAGCAAATCCGGCGCCAACATCTGCAGAATCAAATGGCAACATACTTTTTCCGCATGCGCCGGGGCTTAAATGGCCGCAATTATGGCAACCTGCGAAAGCGGAAAATGGAAGCCGAGCATAGAGCTCCCAGAACGGTACTTTCCCTTCGCGAGATGGGAGAATTCTTACAGCTGAGCAAAGCGGCGCTTCACCGACATATCGCTCGGGCACGACTGGAATTGCGCCACTTGCTGGAATCTCAAGCTCTCGGCAGCACGGTGTCCAGGGTCGCTACCTATTCGGCAGGAATTCTGGCCCAGGAGGACCGGGCCGTATTGTATCAGTTCAACCGTGTGGACCAGCGGCAGTTTCTTTTGCTCGAAAAACCAAAAAAACTTGAACCTCTGGAGATTTCGCTTTACACTCCCCAGAGATTGTGTTATAAGCTTGGTCTTTCGGCCGCCATTGCGCTGCCTCTACACCTCTGGTCGGCCGGCTTCTACGAACTTAGGGCAGGCAAAGATCTGAGGCTTAGATTTAGAATTGTTATATGAAAGTAAAGGTCACCACGAAAGGCGAAGTCAATATCGTAAAAATCGAGGGAGCCATCAAATCCGGAGATGAGTACAATCTCGCGGAGAAGATGGAGAAATACATTAAACCCAACGCCGCGCCAAAATTCATCATAGATATGAAGAAGGTGCCTTTTATCAATTCTGCGGCGCTTGGTCTATTTCTTAACATCTACAAGCATGTGGATTACCTGAAAGGACGTATGGTCTTTGCAGGACTCAACTCGGACGTAGAGAACCTGATGGAAATCACCAAGCTCACGTCGGTGTTTGAAATCTTCAAATCTGTGGACGAAGCTCTAGAGAGCTACGACTTCTAAGCTCGCTAATTACTGAATATTACCGAAAGAAGAACCGTCCCGATGCCGGGTCGTAGTACAGTCGACCGCCTGCTGGTGGCT
>JAGRNC010000667.1 GCA_020440935.1 Leptospiraceae bacterium
CTCCGGTGAGCCGGGACATGTTATCGTCTTTCTCGCTCAGTCTACCTTTGAGATAGCGAAGCTGCGCCAGCTCCACCTGGAGTTTACCGTCCCTGCTTCGCGCATTCCGAGCAAAAATATCAAGAATCAGCTGGGTCCGATCAAGGATCTTCATCTCAGTCAGATTGGAAAGTCGAATCGCCTGGGCCGGAGCAAGCTCCATATCAAATACCAGGGTATCGGCGTTTTGCTGCACTCCAGCAATGGCAATTTCCTTAATCTTTCCGGATCCAAGAACGGTTCCGGGGTCCAGATGATTTCGGTTCTGGACAAAGGTTTGCACGGCATCTACTCCAGCCGTATTGCATAGCTCATTCAGTTCGTCCATGGACTCCTGCGGGCTTCGCTTCTGTCGCATGGCCGGCGTATAGACGCCCACCAGGATGGCGCGGGGACGTCCGCCCGATGATCGGGTACTATCTTCGAAGCGTCTGAACACTTGGTCAAGGAGCGCGAATCGTTCGTTCAGATCTTCTGGCAGACGACCTGGACGATAGGGCGGCTCCAGTTCATAACCAGGAGATTGCCCGGGCGCGATATAGGCGCAATAAAACATCTCCGGCAAACCGTGTTCGTCGATAGTAATGGCGCATGCTGCGTCCAGGCGAAGCAAGGTGAGGTCCATCAAGTCTTCTTCGGTGAGTGGCTCGCGTTTCAGGTGGGTGTGAATCAGCCGAATGCCACGGAGACGCTGCGAGCGTTCGCGACTCAGGTCGGGAATCCAGATTCGACTGTCATCGCCGACCATTGTATCGAGAATATGCCCCTGTCGATCTACCAGAACGCCAATCTGACGCCCCAGTTCTTGTGAGAGAACAGTGATCTGCCGGGCAAATTCCTGGCTGACCACTGCCTCGGGGCGCACTTTTCGCTGCCCCAGCTTTTTTAATCGATCCAGCTGCGCTGGTTTCAGACGGTTTAGGTTTCCGGTAAGTCTGGCTATGTTGCTACCCCTGCGGACTCCAAAGAGCCCAAAAAATCTGTATTCTTTCTAAGGAGTGAAATGGTGGTCTGCCCGTCCACCTGGATCTGTGCCAGGAGTGTTTTCCGGAGTGTCCGGCAGATGGCTTTCGTTTGGGTTGAGCAATGGAACTGGCTCGGTCTCAGGTTCGATTTCGGCTGGTTCCTGTAGGTCGGCCACATTGGGAAACCGACGGCTGATCTTACCGTAGGAATCGCCAGCAAAGGCAGCCCAGATCGCCCCGGCTGTGCTGGAGCCGCCCCCGGGAAAAGGCGCTCCTTCATCGTTTCCGACCCAGACTACAGTGGCCTCGGTGGGGACCAAACCCACAAACCAGGCATCCCGGGAACCCGGAAGCCCCGGGAATTTGCGACGCACGGCCGCTGGCGTCTGTACAGTTCCCGATTTTCCTGCAATGGGAAATGGAAGGAAGTTAGGATCTTTGTCCTTTCGCTTGCCGATCCAACCTGCCGTGCCATCTTCCACTTCATCGACCACGGCTTCCATGAGCCAGATGGCGGCGGCGCATGATTCCGGCGAAATTACCGAAACGGTGGGCCCAGCCGGCGGTGGTTCCCACAGAACAGTGCCCTGTTGGTCCACCACCTTGCGGATCAACCTGGGACGCACAAGATTCCCATTATTGAGAATCATACCATAGAGGCGAAGGAGCTCCATAGGAGTAAGATCGCCGGTGCCCAGCGCCAGCGACAGACCGCCCTGAAATCGTTCCGAAGCATCGTAATAGCTCAACTCCAGCGCCTGTGTAAGACGGTCGCGGAAATAATCCAC
>JAGRNC010000668.1 GCA_020440935.1 Leptospiraceae bacterium
CCGTTACCCCCAGCAGTCTGGGGGAAACCGCGGCGCGAGTACAGATTGAGCCAAAGCATGAGCAAGGCCCTGTGGAGCCCATCCGCGTAACTCTTGAATTTATTGCCGATTCTTACCTGGAATGGTCGGTGAACGGTGTTGTGCACAATGGTATTACCATGCATGCCGGCGAACAGCGAACCTTTGAAGCCAGTCAGACTCTGGAAATCAAAGTTGGAAACGGCGCCGGAGTAAGAGTCATTCGACCAAATGTTCCGCCCAAGTTGGCCGGCGCTCCGGGTCAAATCGTAAAGCTGATCTATAAACGGACTCCGAATCAATTTGATCCGGCGAAATCTTCCATCGAAGAAGAGATCCAGGTAGCCCAATGATATGGGTCGTACCTTCTTTATTACCACTCTCGGCTGTCCCAAGAATGCGGCGGACAGCCGACAAATGCGTCGATCCCTGCTTCGCGAAGGCTACGAGCCCGCCGAAAGCCCGTACGAGGCCGACTACCATCTAATCAATTCCTGTTCCTTTATTCAATCCGCACGGGAGGAAACAATCCAGACCGTGCTGGAAGGCGCAGACATCAAAAAAGAGCATTCCGATCAAAAGTTGGTGCTGGTAGGTTGCTTTGCCCAGCGCTACGAAGCCGCTGTTCGCGAAGAATTGCCCGAGGTGGACCTGTCCTTTGGCACCGGATTGTATCATCGCACCGGCGAGCTGCTGAGCGAGAAGTTTGGCCGACCCGCCATCCACGATCCGCTGGAGCCCTCGGTATTCTCCGGTATGGAATTTGACGGCCAGCCCTATGCGCCGGTGAAGCTCAGCGAAGGGTGTGATCGTAAATGCGCCTTCTGCGCCATTCCTTCTTTTCGCGGGGCATTTAGAAGCCGTGAACTCGCCGAAATACTGCAGGAAATCCGCGATTTAACAGAAGAAGGAGTTCGCGAGGTATGCCTCGTTAGCCAGGATACCAATGCTTTTGGCGGCAGTCACCAGGCCATTATTGATGCCATTTCTGCCATGCATGACATCCCCGATCTGCACTGGATTCGATTGCTTTACATGTATCCCGATGCACGCACCAGGCGATTTCTGGAGGCATGGGATCCCGTTCAACTTCCTCGCCTGGTTCCTTATCTGGAGTCGCCAGTGCAGCATGCTTCGTCCCGCATTCTCAAAGCTATGAACCGGGCCGGCGATCGGCAGTCCTTTCGAGACCTATTTCAGCTCGCCCGAGAAAAGGTGCCTGGACTGGAGATTCGTACTTCGCTGCTATTGGGATTCCCGGGAGAAAAGAGCGAAGATATTGATGAAGTGCATGCATTTCTGGATGATTGCAGACCCGAAAAGCTGGCGCTGTTTGCGTATAGTCCAGAGGAAGGAACCAGCGGCTTCTCTTTGCCTGGAATGCCTGCCGAAGAAAACATCACCGATCGGATCAATGATGTAAGACAACACCATCTTTCTATCCTAAAAGACATCCACCTGGCACGTCAGGATCAAATCTTTGAATGTATGGTGGACGAAATATCGGAGGATGGCATGGTGGTGCGCAGAAAGCAGGATGCGCCGGAAGTGGACGAAGTCATACACATAGACCTGGAAACTCAAAATTCTGATGCAGGTCTGGAACCTGGCGATCTTGTAAAAGTCAAGGTTACTGGATTTTTTGAATACGACATGGCGGGCGAACTTGTAACGGAGGATGATTTGTGAAAGGGCAATGGAATCTGCCCAACATCCTCACGGCTCTTCGCGTGGTGTCCGTGCCTTTCTTCATCTATTTTATACTGTCGC
>JAGRNC010000066.1 GCA_020440935.1 Leptospiraceae bacterium
GCTCCATCGTCCAGGTAGGGCTCGCAGAGTCGCAAGTCCATCAGGGTATCGATTCTACCCGGATAGAAAATAATAAGACAGATGCAACCCTTACTCCGGTGCGCCCGCGGGCTCTCATTATGGGCGATTCCATGATGCAATTTGGGATTGGGCCTGCACTCAAATCAGGCCTGGAAGCAAAGGGGTTTTCCGTGGTCTATTTCGTAAAGAAATCCACCGGCCTAACATGGACCCATTTCTTTGACTGGCAGGCAAAGAGCAAGGAGCTCCTAGCGCAGGGCCCCTTCCAGACGATTGTAGTAATGCTGGGCTCCAACGACGGGCGATGGCTCAAGTACAACGGAAAACGCCTGGAGTACGGACCGGATGTGAATTTATGGTGGCAGCAGTACGAGATTCGATTCGATGAATTCTACGGAAGGCTTTGTTCCGCTTCGCCGACTTTATTCTGGATTGGAATGCCGCCCATGCGGCCGGAAGGGTATCATAAGAAGACTCGATTGTTTAATCAGTTCTATCAGCGCAAGATCGCCGCCTCGGGTTGCGGAAAATACATAGATACCAACTATCTTTCCACGGACCGCTCGGTGCGTTGGACTGATGGAATCCACGTTACCAACGGCGGCGGAAAAATCGTGGCCAGCCACATAATGAAATCCATGGGCCTGTAATCCGAAACCTGCCCAGGGCCAGGACCTGTAGCTCCGCTTCGAATGCGCGAGACATCACAACCTATGGCGTGGTGCGGCTCTTTGCCGGCGTAGACGTTTTGCCGGCTTTGTACCGCTCCAGCTTTAAAGCCAGCCAATTCGCTTGAAAAACCAAACCATACCGCCAGTAATCAGCGCCATTGCACAAAGAACGGCGGGATAGCCCCAGGGCGACTGTAGTTCGGGCATATAATGGAAATTCATTCCATATAAGCCGGTGAGCAGCGTAAGAGGCATGAAGATCGTTGTGATTACGGTAAGCACTTTCATTACCTGATTCAACCGTGTGCTGATGGACGACAGATGCACATCCAAAAGCCCCGATAGCATATCGCGGAAGGATTCTATGGTATCCACAATATGAATGGTATGATCGTAAATATCGCGAAAGAACAAGGTGAGCTCGGAAGATATGAGCGTAGAATGCTGCCGCTCCATAAAAACCAGCGCTTCCCGAAGCGGCCATATCGACTTTCGCAGAACAATTAGTTCGCGTTTCAAATAGTGGATTCTGGACAGCAGACCTTCCTTTCCGGTGAGCACTTCTTCTTCCAGCGCCTCGATTTCGTCGGACACACTTTCCAGAACGGCAAAGTAATGGTCCACCACGGAGTCGATCAGCGAATATGCCAGGTAATCGGCCTCCTGTTCGCACACCCTTCCCCGGTGGTCCAGGATCCGACCCACAACACTGGTGAAGGAAAGCTCGGAGTCTCCTTCCTCAAATGAGATTACATATCCCTTTCCCAGGACCAATGCGATTTGCTTTTGGATCACTCCGGACCCACGGACCCATTCCAGGGATCGCATTACGATGAACAAATGGTCGCCATAATCCTCAATTTTGGGTCGCTGGTCGGTGCTCATCACATCCTCCAGAAGCAGCGGGTGCAGTCTGAATCGGTGGCCCAGCTTTTCTATGATTCGTGCATCGTTCACTCCCTGCACCTGAAGCCAGAGGATGCCTTCCTCCCCGGGCACAGGCAGATGGTCCGCATCGGGAATAGGAAGCCTCTGCCCTCCGCGCTCATTGTAACGTATTCCATGGATGCGCGTAACGGCGCTCTCATCGCCAATGTGTACCAATGAGCCGGGCGGCAGACCGGCTTTGCTGGATCGGCGGTGTTTGGAATGTTTCTTCATATTCTCTGGTCGATCGATGCCGCAGGAACTGCGAGGAAAATTTATTTTACCAGAACCCGACCCCGCCGGATACTCGTCTTACTTTCAGGAGCATTTGATGAAATCTGCATTGGTCGCCTTTCTTCTACTTTTTGCCACAACTCTGTTCGCCGATACCCGCTTCGAGGCGCGAATGGTCAAATCCAGTCAGGAGGACACCAACGTAATCTGGCTGTTCCCACAAAAAGAGAAAGTTCCAGGAATGCTCTGGGGCACGAACGAAGAATACACTCCTGGAATGCAGGCTGTGGTACTCTCCTGTGGAGTAAATTCAGAGGTAGAATACGATGACGGCCGCACCGAACCGGCGGATCTGTATCGTGTTGAGCACTATATGCTCAACGAAGACGAGGACTGGGTTCTTACCGGCTGGTTTCGACTGCGCCAGATGTCTAACAAAACGGAATGCGACAAAATGATGCAGCTAGCCCGATTGGTATCAAAGCAACGCTCCCTGATCGTGAAACTGGTAATCTCAGATCAAGGACTGGGCGTTCGCAATAAAGTGGAATCCTGGGAACTGTCTCCTTGAAACGTTCTACAACGGATTCGTCTGGCAGCCGATGATTTAATGTGAGACCTAAAGAACTAATCATTATTTCCTTTGCTGCCCTATTGCTATCCGTTGGATGCTCGCCCAATGAATCCTCCAAGCCGGTCGAGCCCGGCCCAGCCACGGTGCAGATTTTCATGTCCGCCAGCGACGGAATGGAATGTGGAGCTGTGGAGCCGCTTCAGCGGCATGTTGATAAGAAAACACCGAAAGTAGTACTGGAAGCCTTGCTCAAGGGGCCAAGTAGCGAAGAGATCCTAAAGGGCGCCTATACTTCCATCGAACGCGGTGCAAAACTGCTTTCGGTCGAGGAAGAGGGCGATGTGGTGATTGCCGACTTCTCTGGAATTGCCAACGGAAAATCCTGCCGAGTCAAGGCGATTCAGAATCAGATAGCTCGGACGATTACCGACAACTTCCCCGGCAAAAGCGCGAAGATCCTGGTCGACGGCAAGCCTGCTACTCCCCAGAACTAAGCCGTATCTATTTTTTTGGGCGGTCGGCATAATCAGTCCGACCGCGCCCATCCTCTGGCTTCCGCAACCCGTCCTTTCCGCAACGCGTCATTTCCAGCGAGCCGCACCATAGTGCGCATCGTGCCTGGAATCAGCCCCGAACGGGGGCCACAATATTCCAATACCAGAGTAGCTGAAAGAAGACGACGCCAGCGATGACCACTATGCTGTAGTAAACCTTTAATGGCGTACCCCATCCAAAGCTATTGAACATACGAGGTATGCGAAGGGCAAGAACCACCGTCAACGCTAGCAAACCGTAGGGCAGATACAGAAGCGCTTCCATACTCCGTGGTATTCCTTCGATGATGTGCTGCTGCAGGATACCCATATGTAGCTGCGTTCCAATCAAAAACAGAACGTGCGCCCAGGCCGTGGCAATCAGCAGTCGAAAAGTCTTACGCTCATCCTCGGGAAGATTTAGCAATTCCTCTTCTCTTCCTCGAATCTTGTAGGCAATGCGTCGCGCCACTGGTAAAAATAGGCAGGATAAGAAACTGAGAACCGAGAAAGCCGCCAGAGGAATGACTACTCCCATTCCTTCGAAAGCGCTAATTCTCTCTAGATAAAATGGAACCAGATAGGTTCCGCTGATGCCCCGAACCGAGTCCCCATCGAACTGGAAAACCACGGTAACCGATGGATCCAACGCATGGAAACGATCGCCGCCTACGGGAATCAAATGAATGGGCTTGGATTGCTCGGCCGGAAAGGTAGCCAGAAGCCCATCGCCATCGACGGAAACATCTACCTGAAGAGGCAGACCTCCCATCTTTAGTGGACCATTATGCTCGTATCGTGCATAGCGAAAGTGGCCGGTGTACTGATCCAGGGAATGCGCTGGCTTTGCACTGGATGGCTCCGCTTCTTTCGAAAGCCCCAGAAAATCGGCATAGGACTGCATAAACTTTTCGCGGAGCAGTGGATCTGAAGTCCCATTTGTGCTAATAAAAATTCCGGACCTTGTTTCCGGGGAGAAGGACACAAGAGTAGAAAACCCTTCCCAGTCGCCCCCATGCTCCAGCATGCGAAGCCCCCGGAGATCGCGTTCGTAGAAACCAAGAGCACTTCCTGGCACCTCGGGATCAGGACGATAGGCCGTCTTGATTAATCGCGAATATGTCTGTCTCTGTAGGCCAGCCCTCCCCAGGCCATTGCACAATTCTTCAAGATAGCGGCCCATATCGGTGGCCGTGGCATAGACGGATCCCACCGGATAATACCGAAGCCGCATAGTGGGCATGAGCACACGTCCGCCATCCGGACCGAATACATAGCTCCTGGCCAGCTGTGCGGATTCGAGGTCGGATAATTGAAAAGATGAACCGGACAATCCCATTTCCGACATCAGCGATTTCTCGTAGCTAAGGAAATCAGAGCCGGAGGCTTTCTCCAGAATCGCCGCAAGAACCAGGTAGCCATAGTTCGAATAATTGTAATAGGAACCCGGCGGAGCGATTTGTCCAGGATATTGATCCAGTGCGATGGTACTTAGATCCGGCAGAGTTTCCTCGGGCGCTGCGGCCAGACCCACCAATCGCTCATCAAAGCCGCCCGTATGGGTGGCCAGCTGCTGTATCGTCACTGGATGTTCAAATTTAGCGGAAAGCTCGGGAAGGTATTTTTCCACCGTATCGTCCAGTGATAGACGCCCATCCTGCCAGAGTTTTAAAATTCCGAGTATTACGAAGTTCTTGGAAACCGATCCAATACGAAACAAAGTCTTCTGTGGATCCACCGGGCGGCCCTGCTCCACGTCGGCTTCGCCGTAGGCGGCCAGATACACGATCTTTCCATTTTCCACCACTGCAACGAGCGCTCCCGGCACGTGGGCTTCGGTTGCTGTTCCATTCATGAAAGAGTCTACGAAGTCCCCGGCTTTCGAATCGGTCTGAATGGACACCTTTTTGGCGTAAGACAGAGTTGCCTGAGCCTGAACCGATAAACCGGGAGCGAGAAGGAGGCAGAAGAGAGCGGAGCAAAGAACGGATCGCATATGATTAGCTGGGCAGACTCGGGCATCGTCGGTCAAGCCGATCTTGACACCGCGTCGCAGGGTCGTCAGGCTGACCTGTCCATGAAAACGCAATCGATCGACGGAATTAATCTGCACCTTGGAACACCCGACCAGGACGAACACCCCTGGGTGGGCAACATGGATGTGCTACAGCAGCTCATGGCCTGCTGGCTAGCGGTCCACGAAGACGACATCCCGCTCAATCCTAGATTGATCGGTCGGCCGGGCGTAGGAAAAACCACACTTGCTGCGGCCGCTGCCCGCGCCCTGGGACGTCCCGTCTATATTTATCAGGCCACCATGGATACGCGACCGGAGGATTTACTGATCACCCCGGTTATTGCGGAATCTGGAAAGATCAAGTACGTGGCTTCGGCCATCGTCACCGCAATGATTGAAGGAGGAGTAGCGATCCTCGACGAAGGCAATCGTATGGGCGAAAAATCCTGGGCCTCGCTGGCGCCCTTATTGGACCATCGTCGCTATATCGAGTCCATCATTGCGGGCATCAAGGTAAAGGCACATAAGGACTTTCGCTTCTGCGCCACCATGAACGAAGACGCGTCCACATTCGAGATACCGGAGTACATTCAGAGCCGTTTGCAGCCACAGATCTATATCGATTTTGCAGATGCCGACGAAGAAGCGGAAATACTAAAAGCAAATCTCCCCTTTGCTCCCGATGAAATCATCAACTACGTCGTCCGATTTCTGCAGGCAGCCCATCAAGCGGACGAGCCCTATTCCGTCAGGGATGGAATTAACATTACTCGTATGGTGCTAAAGCTTGGCATTTCCAGGGAGTTTTTTAGCAAAGAGGAAAACCGCATTGTTACCGATGAGTCCAGATTTCGCGAATTGCTCCATGATTCGGTAATGGGAATTCTTGGCGACGATGCCCTCCGATATCTGATAACTTGATTTATGGCCGGTCCCCGAAATCCAGCGAACAGTAAACTATTTACCGATTCGCAAATTGCAGTCGAACTCAAGCCCGGCATCCGGGCTTTGCCCATTGTACATGGAAGCGTAGAATGCACCCTACTTACAAGGCGGCTATTCCTTCAATCCCCGCCGTCGCAATTGGTTCTAGAATTGCCGGACATCTTTTCATCCGCCCTGCACAGGGCTCTTCCATTTGCAGATTCCCTTCCCGTATTAACCCTGGAACCACCCACCTATCCGCCTGTGCATTTCATTATGGAACCGCTGGAACCCATCGTAGAGGCGGCGCGGTCGGCGCATGAGGCATCCATCCCCATTCATTGCGCAGATCGGCTAATCGAGGGTATTTACGCCTGGTCAGAGGATCGCTTCCCGGACACCTATTCATTGCATGAGCTCACGCTGGCAGTGATTTATGATATGTACAAATCGCAACAGGGCCAGCGAACACCGGGCAATCTTAGAATGCAATTCGCAGACTTTGTGGATTACATCCGGGAGATCAGCATGGCCGAGCGCATTCGCTCTCTGGCCCATTTTCAAAACCCGGACAGCGACTGGATTCTTATTGTTTGCGGTATCAAGCATCTTCCTTCCATCGAAAGATTGCTATCTCTAAATTCCGATGCATTCGCAGCGGAGAAGGCCGAAGCGGAAACCGCGCTTTCCGCAGCTGGGCTGCCGTCGCTCGAGTACGCGGAAGAGGAGCATCCAATGAAGGAGGAATCCGCAGACAAAGAACCTCTGGAAGAGCTGCTGGACTGGAACGACCGAATGGCTGCCGAAGGCGAAGAAGTGGAAATCCATATTCTGTCGCGAAAACATCCGGAAGTCCTGACGCAGCCCGGTTACTACAACACTGCCTGGAATCTGGCGCGACGGAATCCCCGGGCCATGACCGGTTTTGACCGGATAAGGCTCCAGCGACAGGTCTACCGAGAAACGCGCCATCGCTACGAAAGGGAATCGAGCGAAGTTTTCCCTCCGCAAAGAGAAAAGATATTCTTTCAGTTTGCGCGCAACTGGGCCTTCCAGAACCAGAAGCTACTTCCCGATACGTATCAGCTGGTCTTGAGCGCTCGTGCATTTGGTAACGACAATTTTGCGCGCATCTTTCACGACATTTTGATGTTTCTGCCGGAACCTGGGCCCACTCCGTTCAAAGAAAAAGAGATCACCCTGGACGATCTATTTCGGCACCATAAGATGATCCGCTTTCGACTTAAGCGAAAGTTAAAGCGACGTGTTCCTCCGCCGAACATCACTCGAAATATTCAGCGCGAGAAGTATCCCGGGCAATGGCGCGATTTATGGGACGGTAGCGGGATATGTTCCTATCCTCCAGAAGACGTCGTATTGGAAGATTTCGGAAAGTATCTACAGAAACGCGCAAAAGCAATTATGAAATCCAGAGAGGAGAAGATTCAGGAATTCTCCTCTTCGCTGCTCGATGGCATCGATTACAGGGAAACCATTCGTAACTATCATTCCGGTAAGATCTTTGTACGCGATCAGCACAATAAAGCAATTGATGCCGGGAGCGTAGTTATCGTCTTCGACGAAGACGAGGCAGCCCATCCCTGGCAAGTGGTGTGGTGGGGCGAGCATCATCAAGAGAGTGACATGGCCTTTTATTCCACCTTTCCAGGCGACCAGGTTGTGGGTCCAGGAATTTGCCGATGCGTCTACGGCGGTTTGATGTTAACTTTTCCTCCCGGGCGTATCCATGACATCTGGAACGATCCACAGTATGATCGGTTTGATAAGCCGGCTGATCGACTGCTGCTTGCCGCTCTGGAATACAATACGCGCAATGCAGTGGTTCATCTGGCGCACAAGCCTCCGGCGCCCTACATGACACAGCTGGCCAATCGCCTGGGACAAAAAATCGTCCACATTCCCATCAGCACTGTAAATCCCGTGGTTCTGGGAAGAGTGCGAAGATTTCATGTTCTGAGCGGGAAGGAAAAGCGCGACGGCGCCGATGGCTACATCTGGTAGCCCGGACATTGTGGGAGTCATTTCCGCTTCTTAAACATATCCATCCAGTACGCCAGATCGCGCGGACTCATGGAAGGATCCTCTTTGATCTTTTCTGGATTCTTTGTGGGCCGAGAAAGGACTTCTTGCACCCATTTTGCGAACTCCTCCGACGACTGAACGTGCGCTCGGGATTTTTTGGCAAAATGCTGCACCTGCTTGTCGGAGCTGATGGTGCGAACCTCACCGGGCGATCGGCAAGCTATTAGAAACTGCTTAATCTGATAATCTGCGCTTTGCTCATGACTGTAATAGCATCGCAAAGAGCCCACAGACTCGCGATCGGTATCATCACCCTGTCGTTTTTTTCCGTCGAAGAAGATGTGTATCTCCAGAGGCTTATTCCAGGCCTTCTGTAGCGCTGCCATTCGTTTGATAAATCCCTGAATGGCCGATTCCAGCTGGCCCCGATGCATATGCTCTTCGAGATCATCGAATTTGTAGATCGCATTGAAGGCATCGATGACCAGGATCATTCCATCAACCTGCTGATTCCGCCTCTGCAATCCAGTGTTTTTGGCCCGGAATGCAAAAGAATTTCAGAGTCAATGCTCCGGATTCCTGCATGCCGACGCTAACGCGCTGGGCGATTCTTAGACACCGGATCCTGGGGCCGGGGCCGCCAATGGACGCCATTCCTCCAGCGGCAAATTTGAGTGCAAACAGAGACGCAAAGCTTTTCTTGGACCCATGTACCTCTGGTTCAAAGCCATTCATATAATCTTTATGGTAGCCTGGTTTGCGGGAATGTTCTATATCTGGAGGCTCTTCGTATACCATGCTGAAACATCCAGCCCGGAGGTCCGTGATCAGCTGGCGATAATGGAAAGGAAACTGTATCGCATCATCATGACACCGGCCATGATCATTACAGTGGCTTTTGGGCTGGCTCTTTTGTACTTGCGCTGGACCGATCTGGGCCGAGCGGGATGGATGCATACCAAGCTACTTCTGGTGGCCATCCTGATATTCTGGCATTTTCTGGCAGGCCACTACAAGAATCGCCTGGCGGAAGGGGCTACCTTTGCTTCCAGGAAATTTCGAATCATGAATGAGATTCCGACGCTGCTGCTCATCGCCATCGTGATCCTGGTTGTTCTCCAGCCGTTCTAGGACCTTTCTAGAAAATACGCCGGAGCGCCGCGCAGTCGCAGAACCTTTAGAATCGCTGCTGCGCCGAGATCATAACCTCCAGCGCCCGGTCTCCAAACTCCACATCGTTCAGTATCTTATATCCATCGCCTGCATCAAAGTAGGCAATGTAGCCGGTCAGGGTGAGATCAGAGAACGGCCTCCATTTGATCTCCCAGTCCACTTCCTGGCCAAAGAATGCAGAGGGTGATTTCCCGCCGGGCGTGATCGTAAAGAACTGATTATAGTCGATGGTTGGAGTGCGATAGCTGTGCAGCGAATAGTAGCCGATTTGCATGTCCACCGATTCGAAAACCTGCGCATCGAATCGAACGCCGCGAACCACCAATCCAGTCAGATCGCCCAGTGTAAACAGGCTGTATCCTCCCGAAGAATCCACGGCGATTTGACTAAATTGATAGGCCTGACCCGCATAGTGGAATTGATCTTTGCGATAGTCCACTGACCGATTATCGGGCTCGATTCCTCGCCTCCCGCTGGCGCCGGCGATGGCCACGGAAATCTTATAGCGATCCGTAATCTGATAACCGATCTCTGCTTCACCGGCACCGGCAGCCACTTCGGATTTCTCTCGCTGATTCGGAAGATAGTTTTCGGCATTGGTTGCAAGCGTAAGTAGCTCCGTTCCCTGCAACAGATCTTCGCGGGGCAGTTCGTTGCGATCAGTGTACACATAGCCCCAGTTTCCGATTACGTGGAGCATGAAGCTGAACGATTTCCATCGGTATCGCTGATACCAGCCTCCCCAGTATAATTTTGAAGTATCCTTGAATGCTCCGGAATCGTCTTGCGGACGATTATCTGCACGATACAGCCCGTATAACTCGGAACGATATCCGGGGATGCCCGAGTATTTCCAGTTGCCCAGTACCAGATCCACGTCTTTATAATTTGCGTCGCTAAAACCGTTGGAGTCTCGATCGACTCTGGATTGATCTTCCTTTTTTATATAGTATAGCTCAAATTCAGAATACCAATCCTGGGCATGCCAATTCAGCAAGAAACCGGCCCCGCTGGTCGCCGATACAAATCCATTGGGCGTTCCATACGGAAAGATTCCCGCCGTAAAGCTAAGAGTATCTTTCTCATCGTGAATTTTGATCTTTAGTTCCCTGGTTTCCAGGTTTGCGCTGCCCGAGCCGGTGCCGCCGCTTCCCGGGCCCGAGGTTCCGCTGGATGTATCGCCGAAGTCCACATCGCCCACTTCCAGTCCATAAAGTACGTCAACATAGTTGGACGGACGGAAGGCCAGGTTAAGCCGAAACCGTGCTTTGTAAAAGTCGCTTTGCTCCCTGCAATTAGTAGAAGGCGTCGATGTCCCCGTGCTTGAGGAACTTGATGCGCTGCTCTGGTATGGATTGGGAC
>JAGRNC010000669.1 GCA_020440935.1 Leptospiraceae bacterium
TAAACCGGTGATTCTTTCCACTGGCATGGCAACGCTGTCGGATGTTGAGTTTGCCCTCCATAAATTCTATGAGGCGGGATACTCTAAGAAAAAAATCACTCTGCTTCATTGCACTACCGAGTATCCCGCTTCCATGCAGGATTTAAACCTCAGGGCCATGCAAACCATGCAGACCGCTTTTGGAACACCGGTGGGCTATTCTGATCATTCGCCCGGAATCGAAGTGTCTATCGCCGCCGTCGCCCTGGGAGCGACTCTGATCGAGAAGCATTTTACAATTGATAAGAGTATGCCCGGTCCGGATCATTCCGCAAGTCTGGCTCCAGAAGAGCTGATTGCTCTTGTAGCATCCATCCGCAACATAGAGCGGGCTCTGGGCAATGGTGTGAAAGTGCCGTCTGCCAAAGAACTGGAAAACTTGCCCATTGTGCGCAAAGGTATCTATGCAAGCAAAGCAATACGCGTGGGCGACACCTTTGGAAGCAATAATCTGACTTGCAAGCGACCGGTTAAGGGTCTGCCAGCATCTATGTGGGACTTCTTGATTGGTCGTAAGGCGCCCAGGGATTACGAATCCGAGGAGGCTGTGGATCTTTAAATGAGTCGCAGGAAGGTTTGTGTTGTGACCGGTAGCCGGGCTGAATACGGTCTGCTGTACTGGATAATGCGGGGATTGCAGAATTCTCCTTTGCTCGAGCTACAGGTCATCGTGACCGGAATGCATCTATCGCCGGAGTTTGGCCTAACATACCGAACTCTTGAACAAGACGGTTTCATACCTGATAAAAAGGTAGAAATGCTGCTTTCGGCGGATACTGCGACTGCGATATCAAAATCCACGGCTCTGGGGATCATTGGCATGGCGGATGCATTCGAGGATCTCCAGCCCGATCTGGCCCTGATGCTGGGCGATCGATTTGAGATCCTGTCGGCGGCTATTGCCGCCACCTTTCAGAGAATCCCAATTGCTCACATTCATGGCGGCGAATCTACCTTCGGCCTTATTGATGAACCCATTCGTCACTCCATTAGCAAGATGTCGCATCTTCACTTTACGGCCACTGAAACATATCGCAACCGGGTCATTCAGCTGGGCGAACAACCAGACCGAGTGTTTAACGTGGGGGCTGTAGGGCTGGACAATATACATAAACTGGAGCTGCTTGGCTCCCGGGAGATGGAAAAGGAATTAGACCTTTCTCTGAATGTTCCCACGGTAATGGTAACCTTCCATCCCGTAACTCTGGATCGCAATTCGGCCGAGGATCAAATCAACGCTCTTTTGGAGGCGCTGGAACCGGAGCGCTATCAGATTGTTTTTACTTTGCCCAACGCAGATACCGATGGACGAATTATTCGCCAGCGGATTGAAGAATTTCAGACCAGCCATAGCTCTCGGGTGCGTGCATTTACGAGCCTGGGTCAGCTGCGCTATCTATCGGCTCTGCAATACATGACTGCTGTCGTGGGAAATTCATCCAGCGGACTCATCGAAGTGCCGGCTTTTCATATTCCAACGATCAATATCGGGGACCGCCAGGCTGGGCGAATTGCTGGACCAACTGTGATTCAGTGCGAACCGAGTGTGGGAGAGATCAGGCAAGCCATCCATACTGCCTTTGATCCCAAATTTCGAGATTCCATTCGACAAGCTGCGAATCCTTACGGGGAGGGCGGCGCATCGGAGAAGATAGTCTCTGTGCTGGAATCCGAGGAGTTCGCCGGACTCATTAAGAAATCATTTTATGATATGCCGGGCTCGTCGGGAGATTTAGCA
>JAGRNC010000670.1 GCA_020440935.1 Leptospiraceae bacterium
TGGCCAATTCTGCATCAGAACGCATGGCGCCAAACTCGTCGGCCAACGCGGGTGGCCCGTCGGAACATGCGGACAGTGCGCCCCAGATGAAAAAGATTGTGAAGGCAAGCCTGCAAAGCCTAACCCGATGGACCTTACCGATGCAACGAACCACTACTACAGAATCAGATAAAAATTTGCCGCTGTCCACAGCAAAAAACCATTTTCACAACGAATGCGCCTGAAACAGTGGAACGGATCGGACAATGTATTTGTCTGAAAGAGATTGCTGCCGGCAGCTACGGCCCGGATCAGCGGAGGATTCTATGTCCAACAAAGAACATGTCATTTATGATAAAGAAGGAAATCCCACCAAAGACCGGCCCTGGATCTTCAGGACCTATGGTGGCCATACCAATGTCTGGGAAACAAATAAGCTCTATCGAGAAGGTCTAAACCGTGGACAAACGGGTCTTTCCATTGCCTTTGACCTGCCCACGCAGTGCGGTTACAGCTCGGATCATAGCCTGGCGCGTCCGGAGATCGGTAAAGTGGGCGTGCCAATCAACTCACTGGACGATTTTCATGTACTCTTTGATCAGATTCCCATGGAGGAAATGAACACTTCCATGACCATCAATGGCACTGCCATGTGGCTACTTGCATTATATGTTGCGCTGGCCCGCGAAAAGGGAGTGCCCCTGGAAAAACTCCAGGGAACTACGCAGAATGATCTGGTGAAAGAGTACCTGGCACGCGGAACCTACATATTTCCTCCGGAGGCAAGCTTTCGCCTAATCTCCGAAATGTATGAGTACTGCATCAAGGAAATACCCAAGTGGAATCCTTCTAACATTTGTTCCTACCACCTGCAGGAAGCCGGGGCCACCCCTGCGCAAGAACTTGCTTTTGCTCTGGCAAATGCCATTGGACTTCTAGATATTATTCGCGAGCGAGGGAATCTTTCGCAGGAACAATTTGAGGAAGTGGTGGGCCGAATCTCCTTCTTCGTAAACGCAGGGATCCGCTTCGTAGAAGAAATGTGCAAAATGCGCGCATTCACCGAGCTCTGGGAGGAGATTACCAGAGATCGCTACGGTGTTCAAAATCCAAAGTTCCGAAGATTCCGCTACGGAGTACAGGTGAACTCGCTGGGCCTCACGGAAAACCAGCCCGAGAATAACGCCTGGCGAATCCTGATGGAAACCCTGGGCGTTACCATGAGCAAGAATGCACGATGCCGCGCATTGCAGCTACCTGCCTGGAACGAGGCGCTGTCCCTGCCCCGTCCCTGGGATCAGCAATGGTCCTTGCGGTTGCAGCAAATCCTGGCCTATGAAACCGATCTGCTCGAGTATCCCGATCTTTTCGACGGAAGCAAAGTCGTAGAATCAAAAGTATCGGAACTCAAAGAACAGGCGCGCAGCGAAATCGATCGGATCTTAAACATGGGCGGCGTTCGTTCCGCGGTGGAATCCGGATACATGAAATCCGCGCTGGTCAAATCCATGTCCGAGCGAATGAGTAGAATCAATAATGGCGACCAGATTGTGGTCGGAGTAAACAAATGGACCGAAGGAATCGACAGTCCATTGCTGGGCGGAGAAGACGGCGGCGTTTTCAAAGTGGATGCGCAAAGCGCTGCGCGTACAACCCAGTCCATGGATGAGACCCGAAAAAAACGCGACGCCGGTCGAGTTAAGGCAGCGCTGGAGGCGCTGAAAAAAGCCGCCACCGACGGAAGTAACCTTATGGAGCCATCCGTTGAATGTGCCCTGGCCCGGGTCACTACCGGC
>JAGRNC010000671.1 GCA_020440935.1 Leptospiraceae bacterium
CAGCGGCATGTACCATGCGAATCACTTCGCGACGGATCTCGTTTGCTTTATTCTGGATTTGTTGATCGGTTAACTTTGACGCCACTTTTTCGTCCTTCAGGGGCTCCCTGCTTCAAAAATAAAAAGTCCGGATACATAGACAATGGAATACAGCGGAATGAATGCATAATGCAAAGCAATGTGGATGGATCGTTTGCGCAGAATACCGGTGACCACCATGGCAAGCATTACCACCGCAGCCAGAACGGCCAACAATCGGTGGGCAAGAACAATGTACGGAGGAACAATAGGCACAAATCCAGCTTTCACCATATCGCTGCCTGCGAATGCATGCACGGAAACAACGAGCAAAATAGCGGTGACCAAGTTGGCTGCCACGCCAAGGCTCATCCATATACGATGCAGCCGCATTTCTTTTCGCTTCCAGTAGCCAGTAGCAAAAAAAAGGACTGACAGAGTCATGCCTGCATTAACGAGATAGTAAACCATGCGTCTGGCTACCAGATCAAGCAAGGGCCTCATTCAGAAAACCTTTTTCCTGTCACTTGCGCTCACCGGCTGTACTGCGGCTCAATACCGGAATTTTCCGGATTTGCTGGCCCATCATCCCGCCACGCAGCTCAAAAACTGGCAGGATTTCCTCGATCACCGCCCCAATCGCGGTCAACTTCCCCCCGACTTTGTGCAGCCGGCCACTTCGTTGCCCCTTTCGTACGCTATAGATACGAATCGCCTGGATGGCTTCCCTGCCCCGGTTCCGGCGCAAATATCTCCCGAGCGCCTGCGCTCCATTCGCCAATCCTTGCAGGCGACGCTTCAATACCAGCCAGAGATTCGCCAATTTCTGAACCGGCGGGTCATGGGCCTTTATCTTGTGGATAACCTGGGCAGCTCGGGATTGACCGGAATCGTATATGATTCCGATGGAAAAGCGCAGGGCGGATTCATTCTCATGGATGCCAGTCGTATCGAGCTGACGGCAGAAGGATTGATCAATCTAAGAGAAAAGACTATCATCGAGGATGCCGCGGCGCTACCCGAGAGTTGGGGATACCGATTGGATCACCCTTCGAACGGACCCGTGCCCACTGCGGTGGATTATTTGCTCCTGCACGAGGCCGCGCATGTGGCGTCGGAGGTTTATGAACTCCTGCCCCCGCTGACCATGGATAAAGCAAGCTACCGACCGCCGGCGCGCGGAACGTACAGTTTTCTGGACGCCGCCTGGCTGGATCCGTGGAATACGAAGGCAGCCCTACCTTTTCGTAAAAAGCTCCACTTCTATGCGAAGAGAACCTTTTCGGCTATAGAACACGGCCAGGCCACCGTTGCCGCGCAGGCCAGTGGATTTCCCGGTTTATACGCCACGGTGGATGCCTGGGAACATCTGGCCGAGACGGTAGCCTATTCCATGCTTCTTCCCCACCGACTGGTGTTTCGCGATGCGAATGGTATCGATCATCGTCCTGTAGCCCAGGCGTGGGAACTGCAATATGTGGCTCGTCTCAAAGCGCTGATGGCATCCGATCCGGGGCCGAGATACCAAGCCAAATGAAAACAGTATCTTCCTGACGACGCCTATCTTGCCTTGTATTCGCCGGGCTGTAGGACATCGCGAGCCAACCCGCGCGCAAATTCCTGGACCAATCGATATTCCCATCGATGAACCGTCGATCGGGCTTGTTTCCGTTCGACTAAGATGTAATAAGGACAATCAGGAGAACAAGAATGCGATTTATGATGTTTATGATTCCGGCCGTCTATCAACCGGGCCC
>JAGRNC010000672.1 GCA_020440935.1 Leptospiraceae bacterium
TTACGGACGGGCAGAGTAGTAGCTGCCTCGAGTATTTTGGCGCTCTTGCGAAAATGGCCGGATTTTCCGAGCCTCCTTCGCTGCCGTCTGCCGTGGCAAAAGCGGGGGCTGGCATTATGGAATTGGGCGCCGCTCTGGTAGGACGGCAATCGCAGTTAAACAGAGAGGCGCTTAAATTTGTCATGCGACCGGGCACTGTGAGCTCAAATAAGGCAATGGAATATCTCGGCTATAAGCCGGTAGTTTCCTTGACCGACGGCCTGGCCGATTTGCGCCAATGGCTGGAAAGCGATCGTCCGGATCTACTGGCCTAGAGATAGGGTTTAAGCGCCTCCGCAAATTGTTTGTATCCTTCCTCATTAAAGTGAACCTGATCCACTTTGCCTTTGTACACCTGCCTGTATTTTTCGGCCAGCATGGGGCGCTTTTCGTCGGCAAGATAGGGCCAGAGATCAACGTATTGCACATAGCCCAGGCGATCGGAAAGCTGTTGAAATCCCAGGTTCAGATACCCGGCAACACTCGATACTTTCCAACTAACTACCGGTGGTACACTGAGTAGCAGCACACGGGCGGCCGGCAGTTTTTGATGGATGGTCTTCAGGATTAGTTCGGTATTCTGGACAATTGTACCAATACATCTTCCGCCCAGAAGATCGTTTCCGCCAATGGCCAGGATGATTGTACGCGGTCTGGATTTTATTACAAGTTCATCCAGCGCCGAAAGAAAAACGACGGTGGTTTCTCCAGGAATGGCCCGATTGGAAATATTCTTTCCGGGCAAATAAGTCTGCAATCTTTCCGGAGTAAACAGGGCGGCGGTAGACTCGCCGGTAATAATCGTATGTGAGTTCGGCGCCACCTGCGGCAGGGCAGCCATGTAGGTCAGTCGACGGCTGAGATACTTCTTGTCTGATTCCTGGGGCACAAGTCCCTGAACGCATTCAAAATCCTGATCGTAATAGTTGGTGCCATAGGCCGGCTCCATAACCGTGCCGGAAAAACAGCCAACGCCGGAAAAGAGAACCAGTAAGAAGAGAGAAAAACGCCGCATGTCAGAATCATCGCTGGTAGCGGCAGGAGGGCAAGCCTATTCTAGCTCTGGATTACAGAATCCTGACTTCCACGATCGCGATAGATTTTCTGCTGCTTTCGCTGTTTTCTCTTTTGCTTTTCCGATTTTCGCAGTAGCAGCGCATCCTGTCGTCGTTTCGGAGAGGATTTTATAAAATCGCCCACCCTTTTAAGAGTTCGCTTCACTCGCCCGCGACCGCGGGTGGTGCCAAATCGGTTTAACCAATCGTGAACTTCCGGAAAAATTTCTTCGGGGGCTTCTTCGCCCAGAACCAAACCGATATGGCAGTAATCCGAAGAGTACTCTTCGCGATTCAGAATCATAATATCTTTGTCTTTGGAACCATTGAGCTTGAATGAGTGGATCACTGTGCGCGGCGGAGCCACCAGATCTCCTTCGCCCGCAATGTACAGGGTTGGAATCTTAATATTTGCAAAACCTGTCCGATAGCTGTAGGATCCATCTTCGGTAGTCTCTGTACCTTTTTGAATCCATTCCAGCATCTGGGAAGCCAGGCCTGGATTGATGTTCTCTATGGCATTGTTTAAGAGCTTTCGCACTGTCTGGCTGGAAACGTTTTCGGGAGAATAAATGAATCGCTCCACAGGAGTTGTGAGGCGACCGCTTACCGGCGCAATGACATTGGCCCCCAGTCGCAGATCCACGGCGCTCTGGAGCCAGGGATATTTTGCCAGA
>JAGRNC010000673.1 GCA_020440935.1 Leptospiraceae bacterium
GTTTTTCCGCTTCCTGCGGCGGCCACGATTTGCTTTGTGGTGGCCTCGGATATAATAATCTCGCGCTGCGCTACAGAAAGCCCTGGCAGCGCCTTATCCATTTTCTGTGTTTGTTTACGATTCTTTCGGGTCAAAAAGGAAACGCCCATAATATCAAAGGTGAACGGGGCTCTCTGCGTTTCGCAGTTTTTTCCAGGCAAGCTTACAATGGCGCGATCCGGGCAGAATGCGCTACATTCCGTTACATTCCGTTACATTCCGTTACATTACGCTACATTACGATTAGATCGCCACCAGGGATTTTTTTTGGAAACGATCCAGCATTCCTGAACCATTAGATCTTAGAATTTGTTGGAGGAACACATATGAATAACCTTTCTTTTGCGATTCTGGATGGCAATTTGGTGCAGGATCCAGAGATTCGAGAACTGGGAAATGACAAGAAGGTGGCCACGTTCACGCTGGCGACGAACCATGAATGGCGAAGCAAAGACCAGAACGGGAAACAGTTTGTAAGCTATTTCACCGTGGAGGCCTGGGATCGCCAGGCAGATCCCATCGCTGCCTATCTAAAGAAAGGATCCAGGGTAACGGTTGAAGGAAACTTGCGCCAGGATCGATGGAACGATCAGGACGGAAACTCTCGAAGCAAAGTGAAAGTCATCGCAAGAAGCGTTCGATTCGATTGGATTAAGAAAGACCAGGATTCCGAGCAGGCCGGCTCAAAAGCCGCCTGATGGAATCTCTTTCCAGACTTCGAGCTTTACGTTCCAGTCCTCCCGCGGGATCTCGAGGTATCGATCCAATAGATCGACAATAGAGATACCGCCGGACTCGGGCAGTACGAGCTTGAATGAAATCCGATTATCGCTCCGATCCAGATCTTCCAGACTCGATCGGAGATTTTTTTTATGACTTCGCATAGCGGATTTATGATACGGAAGGTTACGCACCCTTTTACGCTTTCTATCGCGCTTTTCGAATGTAATAAGGTCCGGCGCCTGAACCAATTTTTCGAAGATCTGGTTGGCTGTGGCCTCATCATAGCAGCGAAGACTGTATGGCTGCGCAACAATTCGCTCTTTCTTTCTGTCTTTAGAAAAAGAAAGACCTTTCAGATCCAGCCCCTGGGGCATCTCGGCGGCCAGACGGTCAAAAAATTCATCTGGATC
The DNA here is from genome assembly GCA_020440935.1 of Leptospiraceae bacterium. Taxonomy (GTDB): domain Bacteria; phylum Spirochaetota; class Leptospiria; order Leptospirales; family Leptonemataceae; genus UBA3465. The sequence continues at coordinate 1,173 of JAGRNC010000673.1, forward strand.
CAGCGAAGAGTACACAGACACATCTGCTGTTTCGCCTTCGCTGTGCATGTAAATGGGCAATGAATCGCCAAAATGAAATTTTTCGTGCTTATTGAAGCCCCGCGAAAAGGTCATGGGAATGCCCGCCCTCCGCAGCGCTTTTCTCAAAACATCCATGGTATCGAGGTGGCTGATATAAATAAAATTGCCGGTCTTCTGGAATTGAATCTTCAGATAACCGACCCGTTGCTGTTTTTCCAGAGGAATCTGAACGGGCTTTAGCAATTCGGGCGGAAAGTCCGAAGGTCGCAAGGCCTGCTTGTGTGGAGGATTCATGTTCTCTTCGGTGATGGATTCGAACTTTTCGAAATCGCGAATTAGTTTCTCCCTGGGAAAGCCATCGACAATTTCTTCAAAAGGCATGGGGCTTCCGCCCGGCTTCTTATCCATCCATCGCTGTAGCAAAGTCTCCGGGATTTCGGACATGACTTCTTCCCAGATTGCACGATTGAATCCATCGTCCCAGGAGTCGAAACTGGCGCCTTTGTGGAAGGCCGCTTCCAGATACGCAGAAACCCGGTGATCCGAGCGCGATAGTAAGCCCTCCACCCAGCT
>JAGRNC010000674.1 GCA_020440935.1 Leptospiraceae bacterium
AAATGAAGCTCGGCCGTCCGAAACAACTCCGCCTTCCCAGGTAGTCGCGACGGGGGCCTCTGCCGGGGAGCTAAAGCCAATGGACTACCGCAGTGCAGTCACCTCCCCCAGAATCAAGCAGAGGTAGTGCTCGAAGCGCTCCAGAGCCAGGCGAATGTGGTCAAAGCGACCCTGACCACGTCTGAGGACCACTGCGCCCTCAATTACAACGAGCAAATGCTGACTCAAAGCATCCGCGCCCGATAGTTCCAGCCGGCGAGCCTTGAAGGCAGGCTCCAGTATATGGAGAACTATGGCCTGGGTTTCTTGAAAAAGCCGATCCACTTCCTGATGAATCTGGGGATACTCTTCGGCAACTTCGATCGATAGCGATCCCAGCATACAACCGTGGGCCCATAAATCCCCGGAGGCTTCCTGTAGATATTGGATAAATTCGATGGCACGGCGTACCGGTTCCTCGGTGAAGCGATAGGACCCTTGAGCTATGATTGCCTGGGCCCTCCGGTGATATTCCTCAAGTGAAGCAACCGCCAGATCTTCCTTTGACTCGAATGAATGATAAAAGCTGCCCTTGGCCACGTTCGCAAAGGCAACAATCTCGTCCACGGTCGTTGCCGAGAAACCCCGTGCCGTGAACTTGTAGAGAGCAGCGTCGATGATCCGCTCTTTGGTATTTCGACCGTCCATGTTCAACTGGACTAGACCGACTAGTCAGTCTAGTCAATGGGTTTTTTTGTATAATATTTCAATAAAATACGACAACTATAATGAACCAACGGTCCGCCAGAAATGTAGTCAGGAATCCCGAAGCAAATGGAGGTTGGCGTATAGCTAAGCTCGCGCCCCATCCATGGCATGCCCCATAAGCATTATCCGAACCCAGTAATTTTTGAACATGGTGAAAACCGAAGGGTCCGGAGAACGGCTGTCAAGTAGTAAGCCCGTAGCTTCCAACCAGTTCTGACAGTTTCGAAAGATTTCTGTCACAGCCATGCCGGATCAATCGTCTTCCGAGTATGAAAGAATTGATTTGGAAGATACTACTTGTTCTGGCAGGAATCGGGAACTTGCTCAATGCCCTGTGGATGCTCATCGATCCAGAGGGTTGGTTTTTCGAACTACCTGCGGCCGTGCCTGACTTTGGACCGCTGAATGTACATATGGTGCGCGATCTAGGCGCCCTATTTCTAACCTGGGCGGGACTGCATTTCTGGGCCGCATTCGCTCCCCGATTGCGGGCAACCTTACTGGCCATCATGGCGATCTGGTATTTGCAGCATGCATTGGTCCATGTATTCGATACTGCTCGCGGTCTCGTGGGTCCGGAGCACTGGATAATCGATCTACCCATGGTCTATGTCCCTGCGCTGATCTATGCATTCTTTTCGCTTTACTTCGCTCGACAAACGGAGCTCCCAGCATGAAAGAAAGCAATGCGAAATTAGACGGAACAACGAAGACGGAGCAAGAATCCACCGATACAGGGTCGCAATTCGAATCGGGACGGCGGAGCCAGGCCAGAAAGACGATCATTCTCAAGTCCAGGCAAATCCTGCACATTTCAGTGGCCCTATTTGCAGGAATCTATCTGGCGCTCGTGCCATTCGGAATGTACGCCTTCGCGCAGCACAATCCACGATGCCTCTGCCATGGCCCCTATCAACTGATGCAGATGCGATGGGAATCAATGTTTGGAAAGTAAATGCAAACGGATTTGCATACAGGGTTAGCTCGGCAGTCAGGAACTACTTGAACGAAATTCCG
>JAGRNC010000675.1 GCA_020440935.1 Leptospiraceae bacterium
AGCACAAGTTAAGACCGATTGCAGTGTCGTTCTATTCGCCGAACATCCGGTCCATTCTATACACAGAAAGATAAGCTTAGTAGCATCGGAATAGAATTACAATTTCGTTTTTAAGCCAGTCCTTCCAGGTCATCGAACCAAATACACTCCCTGAAACAGGGGCCATGCAGAAGCACTCGGGGGGTCGCCCCCTTTTTTTTTGCCGGGCGCCATAAAGAAAGTGCATCGCCTTACTAGCAGATCAGGATTTCCAGAACGGTGCTCGCAAAGGTTGCACAGGCCCGGTTTGTTCCTTAATATAGTTGCGATCCAAATCGGGCTTCCGATTATCCAGCAATGAAAGAAGGATGTCGCCCGAATTTCGCAACACGTTACCTGGCCGGAATTGCAATTCTGCTTGGAGGGTCTTGTCTCTTATTTTGCCGGGCTACCGAGCCTCGGGTGCAGGTATGCGAGGACTATGGATTAGCCGCAGATAATTTGCCCACTGCCGATTCCGGGAACTCAAATCTATGCCATTTGGTTCGCGAAGCATTTTTGGGCACGAACCTGCATTCGCTTCTGATTGAACACCACGGACGGATTGTAACAGAAGCTTACGGCAGCGGTGCGGATAGTCCGATCAATGAAAGGTATGGAATCGGTAATCCTTTTGCCGCCGATGTGGATTTTGACGCCGAAACGCTTCACGACATTCGCTCCATTAGTAAGAGTGTGGTTGCTTTTCTTTACGGGGTTGCTCTGGAAGAGCGCCTGGTTCCGCCTATAGAAGCCCTGGCCATCGATTCTTTTCCGGAAATCGGGGCATTCGCCCCAGGGATAGACCGTATCCGGATTAAAGACCTTCTGGATATGACAGTGGGGCTGGAATGGGACGAAGGAGGACTGCCAAACGATGAAACAAGCCTATTCTACAAAGCGGATCAGATTGGCTATTTCTTCGACAGGGGCTTCGCCGCAACGCCCGGGACGAAATTCCATTACAATTCCGGAGCCACTGCCATGCTTGCAACTATACTCGTTCGCGGAACTGGCCGGTCCTTAAGTGCCTATGGCAAAGAAAAGTTATTTGATCCGATGGAAATCCGGCGCTGGGAGTGGGTCCGCGATTATCATGACCGCGAACTTGCCTTTACGGGGCTCCGGTTGCTGCCACGCGATATGATCAAACTGGGCCGACTCGTCCAGGATAACGGCAGATTTAAGGAGAAGCAGATCATTCCACTGCAATGGATGGCGATGGTGAAAACCCCCCAAATCTCCACGGGATATTCGCTGGCCAGTTCTAATCTAACCTATGGATTTCAGTGGTGGTCCGGGATTCAACGCAGGGGAGGAGATGGGACATTCTGGCTGGCTGGATTCGGGAATGGAGGGCAGCGAATCTATATTGTTCCATCGCTTGAGCTGATTGTGGTTTTTACTGCAGGCGAATATGGGGATCATGATATCAATGAACGCGAGCAAAGGATTTTTGAATCAATCGTAATTGCAATCAGTGAATAAGAGGCCTGGCAGATTTCCCGAACTGGGACCGCCCTGGAGCATACGGCGCATCGCGGGTTTGCAATCAAATAATGCCTGCACGCCAGGATACTATTTCTACCAGGAACTTCTTAATGGATTTCAATAATTAACCATTTCAAAATCGCCCAATTGAGAACTAGTCTGATTTTCCTTTACGGCTAGATTGTTACCTGGCCGCGAGAAAGATTTGCTATATCCCTTCCCTCCGGCTCGCGCGTCCCAATGTGTGGAAG
>JAGRNC010000676.1 GCA_020440935.1 Leptospiraceae bacterium
CATGCGAAAGCCACCCCGAATCGAAGTATCTCCCTGGATGCGGCGCCAGAGCAGATGAAATGTCTCCAGTCTTCCTCGCATAACGGGAGGAACTTGCTTGAAACCGACGATTCGTTCTCCGTTTCGGAGAAGTTCGAAGCGGAAAATAAAGTTACCTCTATCCGTCAAAAAGCCATCCGATCGACCAAAGCGAAGATCGTGCAACCATAGATTTCCGGATGCATCCTCCGTAAGGTAATAATACCCACGGCAAAACCAGAGAAGTCGCTCAATGTAAGGGTTACCTTTGCTTATTGCGGATTGGATGTAATGCGAGTTTCGCGGAATTTCCAGCCATTGGAGTGGGCCGTCGGGGTCGGCCAGGCCATGGAGGGCAACATAAAGAGTATCGCCCTGTCGGGCCATGCCCATCCAGAGCACAGTATTTAAGGCAGTGGGATTGCTCATGAACTGCTCGGGCTCAATTCCGCGGGCTTTCAGGTCAGCCAGGAAGGCGCGGTCCACCGTATTCTTGGCGAACTGTCCCCAGATAAGATAACCGGTGCTCAACAAAAGGCCGGCGGTTACCACATGCATGCGCCAGGGTTCCTTTCGGTAGACCATGGCAAATAGCACAGCGATGAGCAGCCAGCTGGTATAAAGCGGATCAATAATAAAAACAGAATTCCAGGCAAACGGATGGTCCGAAATCGGATTTAGAAGCTGCGTACCGTATACAGTGAAGCCATCCAGCAATGCATGAGTAAATAGCGCGAGGAACGTTAGCGAATACCATCGCCAGAATGATTCGCCGTACTTTCGATGCAATCTCTGCAATCCCCAGGCGGAAATCGCTCCGGCGAGAATCGCAAAAAAGATCGAATGGGAAAAACCGCGATGCACCGCCAGCTTAGCGTAATCGTCCAGAAATGGAGTTACCAGAACATCCAGGTCCGGAACTGTACCCAGCACTGCCCCCCAGAGCGCAGCCTTTCGACCAACCCTGGCTCCCATAGTGGCCTCGCCAATGGCGGCGCCCAGGGCAGCCTGCGTTATTGAATCCATGGGCCAGACTTTCTGGCAACGACTCGCTCAGCAACTCATAAGGCGGCACCCGACTGCTTTTAGAGTTGCCCTTTGCTTTCCAGGACTGGTACGTTAACCGCTCAGTTTCGGCGGATGAACATACTGACGATTGAAGTAATCAATGAGCCAACCATGCCAAAGATCATGGCGAACATGGTCTGTTTTTTTATATCGCTCATCATTTGATCCTGCATGGACTGCGGGTTCTGTCCATACCCCTGTTGCTGCATTCCGGGTTGTTGCATACCCGATTGCTGGCCTTGCAGAAAGGTTTGTTTTTGTTCCGGCGTAAGCTTGTTCCACGTTTCTGCATCAAAGCCTGCAGGGATTTGTTCCGGTGAATTCATTTGGCGCCCTCCTTTGCCAATACCATCTGCTAGTGAATGGACCTGGCAAGCGTTATTCGGCAGCCGGACTCACTTCGAGGTATTGCGGACAATGCCCCCGCGGCCGTTTGCGGGCATTATGCTCACTCAAATTGGAGGAATTTCCCCCGTTTCCTTGCTTTTCGTTGGCCTGGCAGCAAAGGGAATCATTGCAGGGGGGACAGACCGAGATTCTCGTCGGTGGCCGTCGAAGAATGGGCCGGACACACTTTTTATGGTTATTTCCGATGCCGAACACGGCGCGGCGAGGGAACCGGCCATGCGATCCCGAATCAGACGAAAAACCAGCAATGCTCAATAACT
>JAGRNC010000677.1 GCA_020440935.1 Leptospiraceae bacterium
TCCATCCTATTCGGTGGACTTCGCGATTCAGGGAAAGAAGCAGTTTGAATTTCGAAATAAGCAGCATCGAATCGGTGGAGACACTTGTATCGCTACGGAAATTCGACTCCGCGATGGCGAATACATTGCTGTGGCCAATAGCGATGCAATGGGCAAATCACTGCAGGGCGCCGGCGGAGCTCTGGTCTTCAATACTGTATTTCAATCGATACTAAAACGCACCCAGGCCGCCACATTTATGCAGAGCTATTATCCGGAGCGATGGTTAAAGGCAGCAGTTCAGGATCTGCATCAAGTATTTGCGAGCTTTGATGGGATGATGGCTGTTTCGGTTCTTCTGGCTGTCATTCATAAAGCGAGCGGACAGCTGTACTTTATAAACGCGGAGCACCCCTGGCCGGTACTCTATCGAGGCGGTAAGGCCACATTCCTGGGAGAAGATGAATTCATCCGAAAGATCGGATTCGAAAGCGAACGATCGCTCCGAGTGCTGACGGAGCGACTCCGACCCGGCGACACGGTATTTATGGGTTCCGACGGCCGCGACGACATACTCCTGGGTGTTAAGGAAGACGGCACCAGGATTATCAACCAGGACGAATATGCATTTCTGCGAAAGATTGAGGAGTGCAACGGCGATTGGGACACCCTGATACAGAAATACCTCAAAGACGAGGAAAACCTCACGGATGACTTTAGCCTCGCACGTATCACCTGCTCGGGTATCCCGGGCTCCACCCTGGAGGCAGCCGATCAGATCCAGGAGATCATTCGTAGAGCTATGATGGAGCGAAATCAGGAGAACTTTTATGGGGCGCTACAACTTTTGCGAAGCTACCCCGAACAAAGGCGTGCGAGGGAAATTCTGCTCTTAATTGGCGATACTCTTTGCCGCCTACGCAGATACAAGCGAGCCGCTCCATTCCTGCTTCGCTACCTACATCTATGCCCCTGGGAGGAGCGAGTACTGGCGCGAACGGCCCGGGTACTGATTGCCGCCGGTTACCATGAAAAGGCCATCGACATAGCAACCCGACTGGTCCTTCGTAATCCAGAGGACGCAGATTCGCGGGTTCTACTGGCCGAATGCTTTCGGGCCGGACGAAAACCAGATAAGGCACGAGAAATTCTCGAACGGGTTCTGGAGGATTCGGCACAGCATGAGCGGGCACAAAGGTTACACCGGGAGCTTGCAGCACACTAGCTTGCATTCAGGCTTTTTGGCCACCCTTTCGATGAGCCCATCTGCCCGGGAGCGGCAGATGGGTGTTTCCGGAGCGCTACTGCGAATGCTACGCAGGGCAATAGACTTAACTGTGGCCCGGGAACTTACGATTAGTGCCGGGCAATTCCGCCGTCGACTACGATAGTAGAACCTGTTACGTAGGACGATGCATCGGAGGCAAGAAAGATGGCCGCTCCCAGCATTTCCTCCGGCCGTGCGATACGATGCATGGGTATGGACTCAATCAGCTTTTCCGAATAATCCTCATTCTTACGAATGCTGGCCGTCATATCGGTTTCCGTAAAACCAGGAGCTATCGCATTAATTCGGAAACCGCTGGAGGCCCACTCTACAGCCAGCGAATTGCCCATCTGTATGATGGCAGCTTTGGTGCCGGCATATACAGACATTAGAAATGCACCGTGCAGGCCTGCAATCGATGCGATGTTAATAATGTTACCGCCCCTTTTTCGCTGCATCTTATAGTAGGCCTGGCAAGCTCGAAAAACGCCTTTGAAGTTTGTGGA
>JAGRNC010000678.1 GCA_020440935.1 Leptospiraceae bacterium
GGTGAATAGAATGGCAATTCCGCCTTCGGAAATGTTCATCACCTTCTGCTTGTCTTTGATCAGGAAGGTGTTTGCATCGATGATGCGCTTGATCATTTCGTCTGCGGCAGTTTTCAGTTCCTGGGCCGCCACCGGATCCAATTCCCCCGGCACAACGACAAATGCAATAATGAGCTTTTCCCCACTCTCCGATTCGTAGATGACAGGCTGGGCGTAGGCAGGGCCCTGCGGTGCGCTTACCACAGCTCCGTCGGTTTCTGCAAAGCCCTTTAGATAATCCGGGAATTTGGGGTCGTACGGGGCATGAATCTTCACTCCTTCGAACCGCGCGCCCAGGCGTTTTTCGAAATCCGAAAAAATCACCTGGTTTGTAATCTGCAGCTTGGTGTTGTTGGGAGCGATTTCGTTTTTACTGACTCGAAAGTTCGTAACTACCACCGAATCGTCCCTTACCGGGATGCGCGGAAATTCGCGCATGGATTTACCGATGCGCACCTCGGCCGGTCGAGCCTTCAAATGCCCAGGCTCCACTATTTCCTCAACGTGAAAATCCAGTTCGATCTGACGGTTCAGAGTCAGGTAAAGCGTAAAGTTTGCATTCACCGGAATGGTAGGAGCATAATAGAATTGAACAACGCCGCCTTCTGATGGCTCACGATTGAATTCAGCGGGAGGCACCGAATGCTTCAAGAAAAGCTGTCTGCCCTCCAGTTTCTTATCCAGCAGATAGAGCATCTTTTCCGAATCACGGATCAGTTCCCAGTCGCGTTTGGAATTCAGTATTACTTTCATCGATCCATTTCCTGGCGGCAGTTTTGCAGAGTCCGATTTCGTTTCCGTGCCCATTTCCGTTTACTGTTCTCTTATTCTTCGGAATTCTACCCGCCGATTTACAGCCCCTTTGAGAGCATCTCCAGCCTGTACTATTGGACGCAAATAACTGTAACCTTTTACCACTAAACGTTCTTTGCTGATTCCAAGTTTCATAAGCGCTTGCTGCACAGTTCTTGCCCTTTCTCGGGATAAAACAAGATTATACTGGAATGCACGCTCTTCAGGACCGCGATAGGTGCGGTCCGTATGCCCCTGCACTTCAATCTTGATGTCCGGATTCTTCTTAAGTATGACTGCCATATCCTGAATTTTTTTCATCTCTTTTGCGCTTATTTCAGAAGAATTCAAGGCAAAGTAGATGCGGACGTTATCGATACACTCCGGTACACCCTGATCGCAAGGCTCCCCCTGGGGCTCCAGCTCAATGCGGATTTTTTCCAGTCCACTCTCTTCAAAGTGAATCTTTTTCGTCGCATAGCCGTGGGATCGCGCTTCCAGCTCGAATCCTTCGCCCGGTTGTACCGTAATCGCGAACTCGCCGTTGCGATCTACTTCGGTGACGGCGCGTACTTCTTCGCCGACAAATTTGCGAATCACACTGGCGGGCAATGGAAGTCCGGTCTTAGCATCTACAACAATCCCAGGAACAATGCGTCCATCTTCCGTAGTTTGCGGACCCGGCCGAATCGGTTCTAGATATACAGTGCGGACGTCCGTTCTGCCGGACGGAATAGCCCCTCGATAATCCAGCTGAATTTCTGCAGGTTCGTAGCCCGGAGCGCTAATGACCGCGCGGTACACTCGACCGGACATGAGCTCCACTTCGAATTGATTTCCCACAGTCAGTCCATCGGTCTTAACTGTTCTGCGCGAGCTCAGAACAATAGTCTGCTCTTCGAATTGAATCTTGATG
>JAGRNC010000067.1 GCA_020440935.1 Leptospiraceae bacterium
TGCCTTTGCCTGATCTGCAGAGATGTGCCCCTGCTCCACCATGGCATCCAATACCAGTTCTTGCTTTTTCGTAGATAAGACTATGTTGTTGCGCGGGCTGTAACGGACAGGACTGGGAAACAGGCCCACAATCATGGCGGCCTCCGCAGCGTCCAGATTCTGGGGGGGCTTGCGAAAATAGAACCAGGACGCTTCCTCGGCGCCCACTCGACCCTCACCCATGTAGATTCGATTCATGTAAAGACAGAGGATTTCTTCTTTATTAAGGATGGCTTCTATCTGGAAGGCGGCAAATGTTTCGTAAATCTTTCTGTACAGGGTAGGACTATGATCCGTGTACAGATTCCTGGCCAGTTGCTGCGTAATGGAACCGCCGCCCTCTTTTACGCTAAGCGCCAGTAGATTGTTAATCATGGCCCGTGCAATGCCGCGTAGCGAAATGCCGGCGTGATCATAGAATTCACGGTCTTCGGCGCTAACCACGGCCTTCTTTAGCCAGCCAAGATCGGCTTTGCAGGAACTAAGACTAATACGCGATCCGCGCACCGGAACAAATTCTCCCATCACTTCCCCGTCGCGGGCAAGGATGAGTATGGGCGGCCGGGGCTTCTCTTCGCCCTGGCCCACCAGCCATTGCTTCTCCCGCTCCAGGGATTTCACAAGACCTTCGCGATCCCCAAAAAAATCCACAGCGACGGCGCCAACCAGCACCGCCAATCCGCCAAAGATGACGATTGCTACCCAGAGAATGATTTGTTTGAGCGGAATCTTACGCAGTAGTTCCGGCGTTCTTTGTTTTAGCAACATCCAGTTCATGAGCAATGGAGGACAGGTTTTCGCTTGAGTTTCTGGCTGGCAAGCAGTCCGTGAACCAATGCAACCCCCAGCAGAAAACCGTATCAATTTGACGGAACATGAACTGGAAGTGATCGAGATATTTCAGATCGCTTACCGATCCGTCCGCCGAATTTGGTGGACCTGGATTCCGGTATTTCTGGTGGAGTTGATTGCATCGGGCTGGGGATACTATCAGGCAAGTTCCATGTTGGTAGCGCTCAACCCCGAGGCGGCGGGCGATTTTCAGAAAGTAATGGAAGCCATGAATGGTGGACCGGGCTGGTATCAGTGGATGCAGCTTTTGCTTTTTTGCCTGACGTTTGCGGCCATGTATTTCCCCACCAAGCATGCCGCAGAGCTTACAGGATTTAGCGACCCGGAAAACCGGCAAATGTTCGCCTATGTGATCGGATGCATACTTCTGACGGTTTTTAGCGCGGTGGGCCTGCTGCTTTGCATCCTGCCTGGCTTTGTAGTTCTATTCTTTTTATGTATGTACCCATCGGCCATTGTTGTAGAAAAATCGAATCCGTTCCGGGCCATTGGAATGGCCTTTCGCGTGGCAACCATTCGACCAGGAAAGATATTTGCCCTACTATTCTTATTTCTCCTGGTTACCATGCTTGCTACCCTCGGCTCCATGATTCCATACTTTGCTTATTCCATTACTCGAGCCGCGCAGGGAAGCACTCCGGATTTCATCGGCACCGGCGCCCTGCTGCTCCTTTACGGCGGCATCGGATTGGTCTCCACCGTAGTCTACACCTACGGAGCCCATCTTTTCACGGTGGCCTACGGAAATCTGCGAAGCTTCATCCCTGCGGGACAGGAGTTTTAGTTTCGATTTGAAATGGGTAGAAGCCGATCGGACTTACTAAGATTGCTATCCATGGGCATGGTACTGGCCATCCATGCTACAGGATTCTACGAACATAGCTTTGTTCGCCAGCATGACTACCTTTCGCAAGATTTTCTTGCCGTACTCTTGAACCAACTGGCTCGATTCAGCGTTCCCGTCTTTGTCACATTATCCGGCTTTGGGCTGACTAGAAAATATATGGAGTCCGCTCGGAACGGAGGAGCGATTCGCATTCCGCTGGCCTCCTTCTACAAGCATCGACTGTACAAGATAGGGCTACCATTCTTGTTCTATACAATCCTGTATCTCTGCCTTCAGGGCCAGATACAAAAGGCTTTTGCTGAAGAAAATGTATGGGAGCTGATTCCTTACTTTTATCGAAAAGGGGCGGACTACCATTTCTATTTCTTTCACATTATCTTTGAATGTTATGCGGTTTACCCTTTTCTGCTGCTGGGGCTTTTTCGATTATCGCATCGCTGGCGGTGGGTGGCGCTTTTTCTTTCTTTTTTGGCGCAACTATATGTTTCCTCTCCAGCCCATATCTGGTTATCCGATTGGCCGCGTCCGCCGTTTCTATTCTCTGCATTTATCCTTTACTGGCAATTTCCGCTCATTCTGGGTATTGTGACGGCGCTTAATCCTTTGCCAGCAAAGAAAGCTGTAGGTCGGGCAATGCTTGCGGCCACCATCTTTGCTTTTGGACTTGTACTCTTTGATTACCTATTCTGGAGCTACCGATCCGGCGAACCGGGCGACTTCAATCATTTTACTCGGATGAGCGTGATGATCTTTGCCGCCCTTTTCTTCTGGACTTTTGCCGCCTGGCCGGATTCCGAAAAAGATCGCCCATGGATTGGCTATGCAGCGGGTCTTTCCTTTCATGTTTATATCGTCCACACCTGGTTCTTGCGAGGCCTGGAGATTCTACTTCCCAGAAACGTACTTTTGGTTCTAGGAAGTTTGATTCTGGTTTCTTTTCTCTGGGCCATGCTGCTGGACCGCATGCTAACGTGGCCCTGGTTGCGAAACCTACTTGGCCTGGAAGCGAAGCGAAGCGCGCTACCCGGCTAATAGACGGTTTCCCCATACGGTGACCCCCAAACCTACGTGGTCTTGCAGCGGTGGTTTGCAGCCGAGAATGGTTCTCGGCTTATCGGCTTATCGGCTTGTCGGCTTCTCGGTTCCCCGGAGCTGCGGATTTCCGTTCAATAAAAAGAATGGATAATGAGGCAAAGACCGACTTGAATTAGCATCGTCGGCCAGATACTCTCGGAACGTTCTCGAATCATGCCCGCCGTTATTCCGAATAGGAATGCGCCACCGCCCTGGAGCACGGGATACCAGGGACCAAGCCAGGCGGCCGGCAATGCCAGGAGGGGTAGCGGACTCAGAGCAAGCATGGCGGCGTAAGAAAAGCCCGATACCAGGACCGGGACACTCAAAAACCATCGTCCGCCGGATTCCTGAATTTCATGGTGCTCCTGCAACCATCCATGAATCGATGTGCGAAAGAGACCTTCCATCGCAGCAGGAAGAAGTACGCCCAACGCCAGCCAATCATACAGGTCTGCAAAGCCTTTGCCAATGGACCATACTCCTCCCGCCAGTCCCGAGGCGATGATCACGGGAAGAAGTAGCATCCAGTCCAATCCCGATGGTATACGAAAGCCATACAGGTAGGGCTTGCTCCGCGCCTGGAGAAATACGATCAAGAATGTGGCAGCAATGGCAACGGGGGCAAAACCGGATATTAGCAACTCCTTTGCCGTGGAAAGAAGGGAAGAATCCACAAAGGAAATTAGCTGACCGATGAGATAGGCGATAAGACCGCCCAGAAAGGGAAAGGCGGTTCCGGTGAGAATGCGCCCCCACTTCTCTGTGTTTGGCGGTTTCCGATAAGCCTTACGAATAACTCGAACAATGTCGCTGGGATGCAAACCGGTACCCGACATTCTAGGCGAGCCGCCAATTTCTTGCGAACCACCCCATCGGTTCTCCCGATTCCTACCGGACACATTGGGATCATCATGGTTCAGGAAGCGATACACTCGCTCCATCTCCAGAGGAAAGAAAAGATCTGACTTTCGTATGGTGTAAATTCCATCGCCTTTGCGAAGGAGTAATATGGCCGGTCGGCTGCCGTAGACCTTGTTCAGATAATCTTCCATCTCGTATATGCCCATATCGCTACGGTACACAATAACGCTATTGTTTGCATCGAGCTCGGCGCGCGCCAGTTCCTCCAGGCCTTTGAAGTCCTTGAAGTCTTCGGGCCGAAAAAACATTTCATCAATTCGATTCAGCAGCTTACGAGTATAGGTGGCAAAGTCGATTTCATCCCAACGACCTTCCGATTTGATTCGGCGTTCGTCTTCGCGAAGAAAGTCGATGCGCTGCATTACATCCTTATGCTGATTCTTTGGCAGCCCCACAATGTCCTGATATTCCAGTCCAAGACCATCTATGATTCCTTCCACACGAATAAGAGGCACAATGGCTCGATACACCGGAGTGTCCCCTTTTCGCAGGTGCATATGATTCAGTAAAATCCAGATAGCAAGTACTGTGTCCAGGTCAGGATCGTTTGCCCATATGAGCCATTTCTTATCGCTCAAGTTAAGGCCTTTTCTCACCAACACCAGGGCCTGCTCGCAGGTGGCCATGGTAAAGGAACGTTCCACGCCATCGTGATGGTCCAGGTTGTAGACCTGCCGTTCATGATCCATAAAAGGTTCGCACTGCGCCGCACCATCCAGATAGATCGTCCTTTCGGGGGCTTTGCGGGCGGTGGACTCCGACACAGTCTTTCCACGTACAATTCGAACAGTAATGTTTGGCGCTTCAAGACAGGAAAGGCTACGGACCTCTTGATCCTCTTTGACGGAATAGCGATCGGGTAAACGGCTTCTTTCGGAAGGGAACTCTTCTGCCTCTTCAGTAAGCTGGGATTCCTCGGACGGAGAAAAACCCGCCACCTTCTTTAGAAAATCCAACATGTAAGTCTTCAAAGAAGCCCGAAACGGCCTCTCTGGCAAAGGACTTTTTTGGCATCTTTTGATTGAGACGGTCTTATGTGCGGAGCAAAAAAGGAGTTAGGTGCTTGTTTCCTTCCTATTACAATACAATCCGGCGGTCCATGAATAGGCTAAAATTGCGAACCTCGCATTGTCGGGGCAGGTCAAAATATAACAGATAGCCCAAAAAATTCATTTACAATCGTAGTGCGCATGGGCGATTCTTTTCGCACTATTGGTTTGGAGGATCAAATGCAAAAGAGACAATCCAGCATGATTAGAGTTGTTTGTGCGCTTTTCTTTTTCACCGTTACTTCTGGTCTGATGGCGGCTTCGCCCGTTGGGACCTGGAAGACAATCGACGACGAAACAGGACAGGCAAAGAGTTTTGTTCAAATTTACGAATACCAGGGGAAGTACTACGGTAAAGTTATAAAGCTGATAAACCCTTCCGAGCCTGACCCGAAATGTACCAAATGTCCCGGCGCTGCCAAGGACAAGCCTATCGTAGGACTGAACATTATGTGGGGTCTTACAGAAGATGGAAATGAGTACTCAGGGGGCCAGATTATGGATCCCAAAAATGGCAAAGTCTACACAGCCAAAATCTGGGTAGAAGGAAACACTCTAAAAGTTAGAGGATACATTGGACCGTTCTACAGAACGCAAACCTGGTATCGAGTTAACTAAATCATGCTGTTCAGGCAGGACTTCGGTCCTGCCTTTTTCATGCCCTCGCACTACTTCATTTATATTTTACAGACTCGGTCCGGCGCTTACTACACCGGAATTACCACCGACCTCAAACGACGATTAGACGAACATGTGAACTCTCCGAGGGGGAGCAAATACATGCGATCGCATCGTCCAGATGCCATAGCGGCGGCGTGGAAGCTTGAACCCGCCGGAGTCAGCGAAAACACAAACATGCGATCTCTTGCTAGCCGTCTGGAAAGCAAAATCAAAGCTCTGAGCAGGCAAGAAAAAGAAAGCCTGATCAAGAAACCGTCGGCCATCAAAGGGTTTGACTCCTTCGACGGTGCCCGATGCCATTCGATTCATGCCGCAACCAGAAAGCGAATCGCCAGAGAAGTCCTGGCTAAGCCAACTATTTGATCTTCCGGAAAGGGACTTTCTGGAATCATTACTCTTGAAAGCCAGAGAAGGAAACAGGCTGGAGCCAGTTTTTCCCTGGATGGTCTTCTACAACGTTACTCTGTATGCTTTGCGAAACCTGTGGTCGGCCAGGTTCCAGGAGCTGAAGAAAGAGCCACGACTGGTGGGGTTTGCCGCCAATGAATCCGGCTGGAAAGGGCGCCTGGAAAATCTTCGCTCGGTAGTAGATCCACAAACGGGCTCGGCCACGCTGGACAAGGCATTTGTAATGGGTGCGGCGGCGGTATTTCTCTGTCGCACGGAAGATCCATCTTCGCTGGCCCTGGTTTTTGCGGATTATCTAGTTGACCCGGCATTGGAAAAAACCGTGCGCGAAGATCCAGAAAGTGTCTTTCGATGGCCCGAAGGCGAACTACTGCATTTCAGGGTAAAAGGCCAAACCCGGGTAAGCCCTCAGGCGATTCAGTTGATCCCGACTTCGAAGTACAAGCAGTACGGGCTACGGTTCATGCAAAGAGAGATCACCGGTCTTTCCTGCATAGCGGCAGGCCTGCTTCAATCGGCGAATCAGGACTTTGAACTCGATCTGGATGAAATGGCAGTGCAACGCTCCAGCGGACGAATTCGCCGCGAAACGGTGGAGCAGTCCAGGCAGGTAATCCGTCGATTGTGCGAAACGCAAACAGATTTGCATCCTCTATGGAAGAGGCTCAATTCCATGTATTGAAGAGCAGACTCAGAGATTGCACATATCCTGCATTTCATCGGAGAGAATAATACGCACCGCTTCGCCCTGCGCTGACTTTGCCACGGAAAGCATAGAAGAAGCGACGCACCGTGCATCAATCGCTCGGTACTTTCGCATAGGTCCGAGCATGGCAGGCGACAGAATTTTTGCGGCAATGCCCGCCAGCGATTCGCCGCTGCGACGCTCTGGTCGTTCCCCCAGGATCAGGCTGGGCCGATAAATCGTGAGGCGAGGCAGCCCCAGCTCAGTAAGATCGCGTTCCAGATCGCCCTTTACCCGATTATAAAAGAATGCGCTTTTCGCATCCGAGCCCATGGCCGTAATTACGTGGAAGTGGGTTTTTCCGTTCTGGCAGAGACGAGCAAGCGCCATGGGAAATTCGTAATCCACCTGACGGAAGGCGGCCTCGCTACCAGCGCGTTTCATTGTGGTTCCGAGACAGCAAAAAAAGTGATCCGGAACCCAGCCTGCTTCAAAACTGGGACGTGAAAAGTCCACCACCCGATCCTCTACACCGGCCAGACCCGATTCCACCGGCCTTCTGACCAGGGATATGATCGAATCAAATATAGCCTCTTTAGAAATCATGGAAAGCAGATGTCGGCCCACTAGACCGGTGGCCCCTGCCAGAATCGCCTGTTTCATTGTTTTACTCCCCATCGATGAAGTCTTTTCCGCTGAAATGTTCACTTAACTGGATCCGATCCTGCACGAATCGACTCGCACATAACAGGCGCCTGCAAGAGTACGGCCAGGCAACTTCTGTCCGAACTTCAAATCTTGCCCTCAAAAAATTGCTCGTTTGCATCAAATGCGCGTCAGTCGTTCGATCAAAGCCCCATGCTCAGGATACGATCCCATCAATTCCTGACGCCGGGCAAGTTCAAAGTCCGAAAAATCGAAGCCCGGACTTACAGTGCATCCCACCAGACAGTAACCAAATTCTCCAGGCTCGCATTCGGAGGCAAACCATTGGCCGGCGGGCACTACGTACTGGTATCGCAAAGGATCCGCAGCCGGGCCCACGACGGTAGCTCGGGCTCCCTGGCCGCCGATTTCATGAATTCGCACAGAGTCCCCTTCATAATGATGCCACATTTCATCGGATTGAATTCGATGGAATGCGGAGAACTGTCCGGCCGGGATCAGGAAATAGATGCCAGTACAAATGTTGCGTTGCGGATTGGATGGATCTGTTGTCCAGGGGACATCCGTGCGCAAATCGCTGCGGTAGGTTTCAGCAAAGAAGCCACCTTCGGGATGGGGTTGCATTTTCAGATTCTGGACAAGACGTTCGATTCGATTCATAGAAAAAGAGTAGATGTAATAGAGTAAGGCAGGATAAATCCGGACTCAAGGCTGGCCAACTCAGGGCTGCAACATTCCGTTCATTACCATATCGGTAACCAGTTCCACATCGTCGGGAAACCGGAGATTTCCTTCGCGAAACCCCACGGCGATTCCAATAGCCACCGCACGTAACATATAGGCCATCTTCTCTGGATTCTTTTTTCGAAAATGACCCGAGTCCACGCCGGATTCGTAGGCCCGTGCTATGGGCTGCACCGCGCCTCGGCCGGCGCGCTCAAATTCTTCCACCAGGTCGACGCCGCTCTCGCGCACTAGATCGGCACGTTTGGTAACCAGAAGGTCGAAATAGGCATGGTTTCTTCCATAGAATTCAAAAAACACAATGCCGGCAGCTTTCAAGGTATCCACCGGATCCACTCCCTCTAACCGGGACAGCGCTCGATCGTAACCCTCGTTCAATTCCTGAAGTCCACGGGTAACCAGAGCCAGATAGATTTCCGCTTTATTCTTGAAATACAGGTACAGCGCTGGACGCGACAGGGAAACCGTGGCTGCAATATCCTCCATTGTGATATCTTCGTAGCCCTTCTGCTCGATCAATTTGCGAGCGGATTCCAGGATTTCCTGTTTTTTCTTTATGCGGCTTTTTCGCTCTTTTACTGCCATAGGAACGAAAGATCAAGGTACTGTAGTGCCACCGACATAGCAAGAAGAAAGCCCTGGTCGAAACCAGGGCTTTTTCTCGGATTTGTGTTCCGTCAGGCATCCGGAGGATGCTATAACACTACTTACAGTCAGCTTTTAACGATGTTTCAAGCTTAATATCCACATCCGGCCAGAGTTTGCTCACCTTGTCCGGACCGGTATGCAGTGCTTCGCATACTTTGTTCAAAGCTTTCAGTGGTCCGTCGGCATTCCAGTCGCCAACGTTGATGCTTCCGGTAAGGACCACGTCCCTGCCATCAACACTGAGCGAAACGGGGACTTCTTTTTCCGCGCCATTCATCTTCAGCACCATGACGCCGGAGTCACCTTCCAGGCTTTTCACCGAGCCCTCAATGGTTTGCGAAGACATATTTCCAAAGAATTCTTTCTTGATCTTTGTATCGCGACCGTCGTTGCCCGAATCCACGGAATCGGTATCAATAGAGAAGGATGCCTTTTCAAATACGCCCAGAGCGCTGGGTGCGGCCGCGGTGTCCTTAATCTGGAATTTGTGGAAACTTCCGCCAACGGCGGCCTTTTCCGTGTATTTGTAAGCAGTCCAGGACACAGTAGTAGCTTCCTGATCATACTTAAATGTGCAATCGCCGGTCAGGGGCCCGTTTCCGGACTCATCGGTTTGCTGCTCTTTGCCACAACTGGCAAGCATCGAAACGGACACTATCAACGATAGCGCCAGCAAAGTCTTTTGCTTCATTTTTTCCTCCAAAATAGAATAATATTTAGTATTGCGCACCCGCCGTTGGAGGTAGAAACTATTGTCAGAGTTGACCTGGCCGGTACTGGCATGCAATCCGAAACCTTAAAAAACCGATCAAGTCAAAGGCCCGCCTGAATCGGAATTTCGTCCGACTCCTGGCATTCGCTGCAATATCCGTAGACTTCGAAAATGTGCGTCACCGGACGAAAGTTTGCCTCTTTCATTTGTTTTTCGAACGCTTCGGAAACGCTACAATCATCCAGACAGAAGCTCTTTTTACAGGATAGGCAAACTGCATGATGATGATGGTGCTTTCCCTGGAATTCGAATTTTGCCGATTCCCGGCTCTGTAGATTGATCTGCCCCACAAGCCCTGCTTCGGTAAGCGTGGACAGATTTCTATATATGGTATCCAGACTTACATGCGGATGTTTGATTTTGATGGCTGCATGAATCTCCTGCACAGTGAGGGCGTTATCACTTTCGATAATGGTTTCCAGAATTTCGATTCGTTGCGGCGTGAGGCGATAACCCAGATCCTTGATCTTCTGTAACGAAAAAGCCAGTTTGGATTGATTGGGCACCATCTATTTGGAATTATGGATCTCGTTGCTTCGCTGACAATGGTTTTTTCGGATCTGGTATTCCCTCCCTGGCCACAAATCGGAACAGAAAGGCAAAAAAGGCCAGAACCGACGCCACAAAGACCGCCATATGCGTGATCGGCACATCCAGAGCGGATGCGAGGATGAACCCCAGGGCAGAGGAAACCAGGGCAAACAATGGCGCGACCCAGAGAAGCTGCAGCGGACTCTTACTTAGTTCCCGCGTCGACATTGCAGGAAGAACCAGAAATCCAAATGTGTAGATTAATCCCGCCACCCGCAGGGAAAATCCCAGCATCAGACCAACCCATAGAAAAGAAAAGAACTCCAACCAGGAACCGATGCCCAGGGAACGGGCAAATCCGGCATCGAGCAAGCCCAGTAGAAGGCGAAAACGAAATAGCAATACGAATACGAAGGTGATTGCCAGAAGGCCACCAAACAGGCTCACTTCCCGCCACTCCGAACCCAGCAATCCAGCCGATA
>JAGRNC010000679.1 GCA_020440935.1 Leptospiraceae bacterium
TCGCGATGGTCAGGTTCTATTTCTGGATGCACGACTGCGGTGGCGGATGGAATCTATCGATGCATGTATTGCGAAGCTGGACTCGTACATTGAGCAGGCCACGGACGATACGGGAAAAGCCAGATTGCTCAATCTGTACGGATGTGCGCTGGATGAACAAAAGAGATACCAGGAATCGCTGCCGTATTTCGAAAGAGCCTACCAGTTGCAGCCCGAGGAATCGATGTATCGCAAGAACATCGCCGAAATTCATGAAAAGATGGGAAATACGGACGAAGCGAAGGCCTGGAGCGAAGGTAGAAAAAATTAGAAGCGTCTTATCTTCTACAGCGATCCGTCACTCAGTCTTCGCTTATCCAGGCGCCAGGTCGTAGGTGAAGTGCCCGTTGATCCGGCGATGAAAATGTACTGGCCCATGATGCATCCGGTAATGGCGCGATCATCGCTGGTGGTGGGATCAATCTGCAGGATTCCGTTCTGGCCAAAAGTGGTGACCAGCGAAGCATCGCTGGCATTTCGAAGTGAGATTCGCCACTGCAAGTCCGTTAGATTGGCATGGTCGTGCCCGATCAAATAAAGAAGTCCATTGTACGGTATCATCTGGTTGAGCCCATCGGGGCCGGATGGGTCGGGATTCGTGGTGAAATGACCGGACGTACCCACCGAAGCATCGGGAGTTCCAGTTATGCGGTTGTACTTATGAAATTCGATCTCTCCGTCGGGCTCAGATCCGGAAACATAAACAAAGGAATCGTCAAACGAAACGGATGTAATCTGCTCGGCCCCTGGTCCCGCATCATCAATGATTGTTCCCGTCGCAAACGTGGACTCCAGGGATCCATCGGAGAGGAATCGCTTGTCCAGACGCCAGGCCAGATTGCCGCCTGGCTGATGGGCGCCGCCTGCGTAGATGTATGTATCGTCCACGGTCATAGCAAATACTCGCGACTGCGTTCCATTGCCGGCGTTGGCGGTAACTATGCCTGTACCGTTAAATCCGGTGTCCAGGGCTCCGTTCGTCAGGTTCCGTTTCTCAAGCTGCCACTGCTGAAAGGGGCCCTGGTAGCTGGAACCACCCAGATAAATTCCACCGGCTGCCAGTTCAATGGCATGCAAATAGTTGGTCTGTCCGCTTACCGGCTCGTACTGGATGATTCCTCCAGAACCAAAAGCGCTGTCCAGAGCGCCGTTGCTTGCCAGACGTTTCTCTATCCGCCATTGCGGATGGCCCTGCACATCGTCCCAGCCAGCTAGGTAGAGATAGGCCCCATCGTAGGTAATATCGTTTAGTTCGTCATGGCCCGATGGCGACGCATCGACGGTCACAACGCCATTTGACCCAAAGTTTGTGTCGAGCTGGCCTGTATAACGACTTCGCTTTTCCAGTCTCCATTCGTGCTGGCCGGAGGTGTTATCATCATATCCTGCAATGTAGATGGCATCCGCGGCGCAATATATGGCATTGGGTGTTCCGCCAACCAGGGCACTTTCTACGGAAAACGGCTCTTCGTAGAGCAACAAAAACAGTGCCAGAAGAGTGGTATTGGAATCGACGGAAGATTCGCTACTTTGTGTGTCCTGAACCAATGGATGAGCCAGACAGCTCCATGTAATCGATGCTAATAGCCAGGCAGTCCAGATGATTCTATTTCGCACCATCGGAATAGCCTGCCAGATCATCAAAGCGCTGCAAGACTAAATCTTCCATTATTCTGAATTATTCTTGATGAAGGGCTACTTTTAG
>JAGRNC010000680.1 GCA_020440935.1 Leptospiraceae bacterium
GTTTTCCTTTCAGCGGGGCAATCCTGTGACGGGATTCGAGACTGTATTTTTATTGATCGTTCTGTCTTTCGTCTTCAACTATTTGCAGTACTTTCCGCGGTTACACGACAGACTGGTGCAGCGGCCCAGGCTTCAATATGCCATGACGGTGGCCGGCACTTTCATCACCTGGTTTCTGGTTTACCTCTATGGAGATGCCTCCGGGAGCTTTATCTACTTCGCCTTTTAAGAGGATCAATTTGCAAGGTCTTCCCTGACTCCCGATGAAAGCGCCAGAGGCATCCATGCGGATAAATTTTACCGATTAAACAAACTATGCATACAACTGATTACCTTAGAAACGAAGCGCGCCAGACCCAGCGCAGACGCTGGTCAGCCGTAGCAGTGTTGCTATGGCCAATAGCGGTCCTTATTCCACTGTCTTTGTCGTTCTGTAGCGGACCCGAAATTGCAAACTTTGGTTCAGAAGGCAGATTAAAGAGCGAAAATGAACAGCTGCAAATCTCCGAGTATCATGAGTCCGCTTTTGTTCCTATAACCAGATCTCGTTACACCTACAAAGAAATGCCGGCCCTATTCGAATCCATGCGCCAGGCTTCGGACGGATACTGCGAAATTATCCATCATAAAAAGGGTTTCAATAAAGCATCGGTGGACCGGCTTATTGCCTCCGATCATTTTCGTGAGTTCTGGGGCGATCGCTACTGGGGTAGCTTTCACAACTTATTGGCCGGTTGCTGGAATTTCTACATTATGAACGACGTGAAGCCATTTGACGACTTCCGTCTCATTCGATCGCTTTATCCGGACGGAGCAAAGCATTGCTATTCCGTGGGATTGATGCAGCCGTACATAATGCACAACATCCTGGATTGTAAGGATTTACACTTCCTCGATGTAGACTGGAGAATTCATTATGCACACTTCCAATTGGAAGAAATGTTCCGGACTGGACGATTCGAAGACCGTTCCAGCACAATAAAGGCTATCCAGGATCTACATCTTGGCTGGATTGCATTTTCGCCCACTCCACCGGTGGCCCGCCATCAAGTGGATCCTTCCACACTATGTCGATTGGATCAAGAAGAGTGCCTGAGAAACCTGGTGGCCTACCAGAAAAACCGAGAAAAATTGCAGGCAATTACATGGAATTTGTCCGCGCTGCACGATGCGCAGTTTGTTCCGCATAAGGGTATGCCCGTAATCTATTTGAGCAATGCCATCGAAGAACTATATACATCAAAGAAGCAATTTCAGCGGCTACTCGATCGAGTGACCGAATCCATCTCCATTGGCCAGAAGGCGCTCTTTGCTTATCATGCGGCAGGAACCGACGAAATCGGTCTCTATCTACTGACCAGGACCGAGCCAGCCGCACCCGATGCGAGCAATGCGCAAACCAATCCGGAAGATCATAGCGCGTATCGCGTGGAGACGATTTGCAGAGATCTATATCATCGCAAAAACACTGGCGTGCTATTGCCATACGAAACATACTTCGAAAAAATTAGCGCCACCAAGGCCCCGCCGCGTTGCGCAGCAAAGATTCGTGCCCTGCAATCGGCAAATGCACAGAATTAGTTCCGGAAACAGACGGAAGCTACTTGCAGCGATCGGCGGGCGCCAGTTGACTGAGCGTAGCGCTTCGCCAGCGAGAGTTGACCTATTCGAAGCGCTACGGGAGCGCTCGTCCGTCTACACGAATCAATCCAGTCGTAGTCGGCCACTCATTCGGACGAATAGG
>JAGRNC010000681.1 GCA_020440935.1 Leptospiraceae bacterium
CAATCGGTTGGACACCCACGATCCATCGGCGGACACTCTGTACGGCATCGATCTATTTGTGCATCCCGATTACCGGGGGCTACGTCTCGGACGTCGTCTTTATGATGCGCGAAAGCTTCTCTGCGAAGAGAAAAACCTTCGCCGTATTATTACGGGCGGCCGCATTCCGGGGTTTTCAAAGCACCCGGAGCTTTCTGTGCAGCAGTATATAAATAAAGTCCGCAATGGCGAGATTTACGATCCGGTACTTAGCTTTCAGCTGGCCAATGATTTCCATGTGCGCAAAGTCTTAAGAAGCTATATTCCGGAAGACGAAGATTCCAGGTCTTATGCCACTCTGCTTGAGTGGATAAACATCTACTACGAAGACTCCGAAGGCCGCAGAGACTCCTATTTGAGTTCGCGCAAAAGCGTTGTTCGTGTAGGTGCCGTGCAGTGGCAGATGCGTCGTTTTCATTCCATGGAAGATGTGGCCGAACAGATGGAATACTTTGTGGATGCTATTGCGGGCTACAATGCGGACTTCGTACTATTTCCGGAATTCTTTAACGGCCCGCTAATGGTGAACTCCACGGATAACCATCCCAGCCAGGCTATACGACATCTGGCCACCTACACAGAAGATATGATCACCGCCGTTTGCGGGCTGGCAGTGGCTTACAACATCAACATCATCGCAGGTTCCATGCCCTGGATGGAGGAAGATGGAACCATCAAGAATATTTCCTACATCTGTCGCCGGGACGGAACATGGGCAAGCCAGGAGAAGATCCATATTACGCCGGATGAGAAGGCATACTGGGGCCTGAAGGGCGGTGACCGGTTAAGCGTATTTGAAACGGACATCGGCAAAGTGGGCGTATTGATCTGTTATGATGTGGAATTCCCGGAGCTTTCCAGGGTTCTGGCAGAGCAGGGAATGAAGATTCTATTTGTGCCATTCTGGACCGATACCCGGAATGCTTATCTTCGAGTGCGACGCTGCGCGCAGGCCCGGGCTATTGAGAACGAATGCTATGTTGTTATTACTGGAAGTGTGGGAAACCTGCCCAGGGTCGAGAATATGGACATCCAGTATTCGCAGGCCGCTATGTTTTCGCCGTCGGACTTTTCTTTTCCGCATGATGCAGTCATCGCCGAGGCCACTCCCAATACGGAGATGACGCTTGTCAGCGATCTGGACATGGACCTGCTCAAAGAACTGCGCTACCAGGGAAGCGTGCAGAATTTCCGGGATCGAAGACTGGATCTGTATCGCATCGATTGGTTGAAACGCACCTGAAATGGGAAGGAAGATCCATTGGCAGGAATGCATGGAAACTGCCCTTCGGCGCCGTAAGTCTCGGCTGAGTTCAGCCCACGCGCATAAAATTGGAGTGATCGTATGGGGGCCTGTTTTAAAGAAGTCCCATGCTTAAGATCGCCGACGTGATGACCCGCAACCCTACCACGGTTAGTGAAGACCAGAAGATCCTGGAAGTGGTGCCGATTTTTAAGGACCTGAACATCCATCATATACCGGTGGTGGACAAACAGGGAGAGGTTATCGGAATGGTCTCATCCAAGGATGTGGACAATTTTGTGACCATTTCGCGACTCATGGACGAGTGGGGTCCGGATGTATTGGTTCAAGAAATAATGACACAGCCCATCTTTTCTTTCTACGAGGATGTGTCGCTGCAGCAGGCGGCCCTGGCCATGGTTGATAACCGGATCCATGCCATCGTAGTGGCCGATAAGG
>JAGRNC010000682.1 GCA_020440935.1 Leptospiraceae bacterium
ATGCCTGAATGGCTATAAACGGAAACATGATTCGTGTATTTGTGGCGTCTTCGCCCAATACCCGGGAGGTCGTCAACGTTTCGAGAATGAGTTCTTCAGAATTAATGAGCCTTACATTTCGAGAGCACCTTAGCTTCTATTTGAGAGCGGACTTCACCTCACTGCACTTTAAGCGAAATGGGACCGTCATTTCAGTGTAACATCCCATTAAAACAGTGATTGTACACACATCGGAAGGATTTCCTGTCAGACGCACAGAAAAGACAATCAATGAGATTCATAATAATCGCCGCTGCAACATTTCTCCTCTGCACCTGTAATCAATGCGATGAGAACGAATATCGAGATTTGGCCTGCCTTCTGGCAAAATTGGAATACGACAAATGCAGAGAAAATACTCCCCAGGACGGAGTGTTCATCGATTATTGCAGCCCAGCGCATGCGGCCCTCATGGCCGTCTGTAATCAAAAGTGCAAATGACTCCAGTTTATATAGAATCATTGAATTCATTAAGGCGCGACCCAAATACAACTTTTCAGAAGAATCCATCACTTCGCAGAATAATTCGCCCCGAATTCGCCTAACGTACGTCCTTAAGGACTGCGGGCCACGATGAACCTGGCTCCGCGGGTTTTCGCGCTCTTATACCCGGCGGGTGCTCAGCCGACGACCGCTAAATCTGGGAAGCTTGCGCTCCCCGATCTCGGTTCGGCCTTACCTCGTTGCGGCCCGGCATTCTGGGGATTTTAGAATCCCCGGCTGTAAGCGCCGCTCAAGCCAAATTACGCGCCACAAAAGGAGCGCTGTTTCGCCTAAAGACGTTTGTAATACGCCATTGGAGAGGATACTCACTGCCTATATGAAATTCCTTCAACTCTTTGTACTCATACCTCTAATAGCTACGTGTTGCCCCGATACCGAGATCGAGGATTCCAGAAGAAAACCGCCAGAGGAGATGGCCTTGCCAGATAGAATGGCCCTGCTCGAGAATCGTCTGGAGAAGATAGAGCATTGGCAGCCGACATTCGGGGAACAGGGTCCATTTTTGAGCTTATCAACCAAGGGAGGTACGGCAACTCTCGATATAGAAATCCCGAAACAGACGCTGATAGGCACTTACAAGATCCAAGACGGGAACCTGCACCTTGCTATGAAAGTGCAAGAAAACTATTCCGGGACGGAAAGTCGGCCAATGTCTGTGAGCTATCTATGTGAGCCGGGTTTTAGAGATCATCCCTATTTAGCCAGGGTCTACATAGATTGCCAAATAGTCTCCGAGCCTTGCAAAACCAAAGACCAATCCTTCGAGTGCCATTTCACCTCTCGATTCAGGCTTTTCGCGCCGGGATCCGCCAACCCCAAACCCATTCGTTTCAAAGAGGCAGGGTATACACTCATAAATCAGGGGCTACATCAATACACAGTAAATCAGGATGCCATTCTGCGCTCCGGACCCGGCATCAATTTCCCGGAGATCCCGATTATTAACTGCATGGGTCTAGAGAGATACCCGGCGGGCTATAGCTTCATTGCAGCCGGTCGCACTCTCGAACCAGAAAAGCTTCTCGATACTTCTGATTACTGGTACTACGGGTTTGTCTTTGAAAACGACTGCGTACATTCGTCGGTCCACCCGGCCTGGATTTACGGTGGACTCCTGAGGTGAAGCTTTTCGAAACCATCGTAACCGGCGCCTAACTGCACTTTAAGCGCTGCGGGCTCAGCTGACGCGGATCTC
>JAGRNC010000683.1 GCA_020440935.1 Leptospiraceae bacterium
GGCGATGACCTGCATATCATCGAAGCGTTCTATCCCAACGAAGAAACGTTTAAGAAACGTCGGGCTTCTGTAGAGAAAGCCATCGGCGAAATCCAGCCCCATAGCTGGTGGGTGGCATTTATCCCTTTTATATAGGTGGCATGATGAAATTAGTAAAAATATCAATTACAGTAATGGCATTGCTACTGAGCGGCGCCCTGTTCGCGGAGACGAATGCGCAAGATCAAGAGTCCACTCGCCTGGAGTACTCGGT
This sequence comes from Leptospiraceae bacterium, assembly GCA_020440935.1. Classification (GTDB taxonomy): domain Bacteria; phylum Spirochaetota; class Leptospiria; order Leptospirales; family Leptonemataceae; genus UBA3465. The sequence goes on from JAGRNC010000683.1 coordinate 254, forward strand.
GCGCACTGAATCATCGGATTTGTTTGTCGACGAGATCATGGCCTATGCCAGCAAGAACGGCGGCTATCTGGTAGCGCTCAGCTCTTCCAGGGCCGAGTTCCGCATTCCTGCGCGATTGGGTAGGGAAGCAATTGAGGCGCGGATTGCAGCCGTTCCCGGGACAAACCTGTATCATTCCAGCCGAACCACGGAAGATGTTTCGGCGGACCTGGTTGATCTGAGGGCTCGTCTGCGAGTAGCCGAAGATAACCTGGGCAAACTGCGCGCCCTTTCCACTTCTGCGGGAATCGATGATCTATTGGATCTGGAGAAGGCCCTGCAGCGATCGCTTCAGGAAGTGGAGGATTTGAAGGGTCAGATTCGCTATCTGGAAGAATCGTCCGATCTATTTCTAGTTCGAATTCAAATAAACTCCATCCGCGATACTTCGGATCCTGCCGTTGTTCCCATTCCCTGGATTCGAAATCTTACCGTAGGAAGCGTTACCGGAGGACTTTGATGAAATCTACACTTATTGCTTTTCTAATTCTTGCGCTGGGCGCATGTGCAACTCCGCAAATCGAGATCCCCAACGGATTTGCTCGTTTCGACGGAGATAGCTCGGAGTATCAGCTGGTAACACCGGATGCGGTGCGTATCAATGTTTACTCCACTCCAAACCAACCCGTGGGAACCCTGGCCACTCTGGAAGACTCGGTGGAACTGCATTTCAAATCGATTGGATACACAATCCTGAAAAAGGAGACCATTCGGACTGATGCCGGCCTCGAAGGTAGATTATTCCTTACCTCGGTGGCTACACTGAACGGCGAATACCGTTACCTGGTTTCTTTCTTCCCGGACGAAGAAACGATCTACATCGTTGAAGCGGGGGGAAGAAAAGATGATTTCGCGGGCTACCAGAGCGACATTATTGCCAAAATAAAGACCCTGAAAGTTAGCAGGGGTCTTTGAAAAGAAACATATCAATCTGGAAAACAAAGGGCTCCTGCTCGAGGAGCCCCCGGTTTTCCGAAATCTTAAAACACATTATTCGATCGCCGATCTTCCGAAAGGACTTGCGAACTTCCTAAAGAAAACCTTGCAATACTTTCATTCCGGTATTGAGCAGGCTACCGTCTTGTTTTCCTTCGGGCGTTAGCTGATTAACGATAACCGGCAATAACGCGGCCAGAATAGGACCCAATTTAGAGGAACTGATGCCCAGTTCGCTGGACAACTGCGAAACGGTGTCCGTTCCGAGAGCACTGTGGATCTCATCGGGGTCAATGCTTGCGTTGGCTCCATCGCCCACCCAGGAAGAAACTCGGTCTTCAAGCCCGTTTTCCTTTAATACCGATACAATGGTATCGACTTTGGAGTTGCCGCTACCGGAAAGAAGAGTCTTTGCGATTCCGCCCAGGTCCACATCGCCCAGCTGGCTACCGGCCCCCGACTGATTCAATTCGCTCATTACATTTTCTAGAAAACTCATGTCGTAAA
>JAGRNC010000684.1 GCA_020440935.1 Leptospiraceae bacterium
AAATTCTTGCTCTGTAATACTCAAGTAATTGAGAAAGTCCGGAACGTATTTCCAGGGTACCTGGCCTTCGGTACTGGCAAGTAATTCATCAATCGCCTGGTTTCGCGACATTCTACCATGCCTGATCTCAATACATAGTTGATCTGTAGCCCGGGCAAAGCCATACTTTATGAACTTCATATAATCGTGCAGGCCACCAATCCATTTGCAATCCAGGTTTTCGTATGCGTTCCAGGCGTTCTCCACGGGACCGTCCGGATTCGGACTCCAACCCAGATCCAACATTCTGGTAATGTTCCCCCAGGTATCCCATTTCTTGTAGTAGCCAAGGAACAGGCCAGTCACCCCTACCCGCTTCAGTTCGTCGTCATCCGGGTACCAAAGAGGCTTGATTTCGGTCGGCTCAATACCGAAGTGTACTACGTCCGAGATCCTCAAACCGTACATCTGAAACTGCTCCAGCCAGTTACGGTCCAGAAAGTGATTTTCGCGTTTGGATGCAGGGCCTCCGTATTCAAATTGCGAATTCTCTCCCCAGATCAGAAGCGGAATTTCGTATTGTACGGCCAGCCGTACCGGGACAGTGAATATACCGATGTGCTCGGGCCAGCAACTATCCCCCAATTCGAAGAAGCCGACTCTGACCATTTCGCGGTAGGCTTTACGATTCACACCCACCTGGATCAAATCAAAACCGAGTTCGCGCAGAAAGGTCAGATTTTTCTGCCCAACTTCGGTTAGTTCGCAAGGAACATGATTTACACAAAGAGGATGCATTCCAAATTCGTCGCGCATTGTGAGGGCCTGGGTGCAACTGTCTTTCCCCCCACTGACCGGAATGATGCAGTCATAATGCGTTCCGTCCGATCTGTACTGATCCAGAATGGCCTCAAGTTCCTTTCGCCTCTGATCCCAATCGATTTCATTCTTGCGGTCCACGGATCTACAGGCATCGCAGACTCCTTCTTCATCGAACACCTGCTCTGGCCGCGTGCTCGGCATGATACATCTTCTACAGTATGTTAGCATTGTTGTTCTCCAGTTTAGAGGATGGCGGAGCCAGAGGAGTCAGGGGTATTCTTGCTTCGGAGAAGCAGCTTTGTCTGCCAGCTTTGATCGCTGACCACTGGACCTGCCTCAAGGGCATGGGAAATGATTCTTCGCTGCTCCTCGGCCTCCCGAATCTCAAAGTGAAGCATAGCCTCCTTCTGATCCAGCCGAACGGAGTGGTTGGTGGCCGTTTTGCGAAGCCGATTAGTCTGGATGGCCGAAAAAACAAATTTGCCTGCGTTCAGGAAATCGGGCATCTGCACTCGTACTCTATATTTCCCCGGTGGCCGAATATCATCGGATGCAGGTGATTCATTATCGGCCTGGGTCAGCACTGCATCCCCATTTCGCATGAGCTGAAACTGAATCGCCATGCCATCAATGGGCTGCCGAACTTCGTATTCGATTTGCAGGACAGGGCTTTCCCCCACCACGAATTTGTCTCTTGGCTGCCCGGTTTCATCCACTAATGCTACGGACAAAATTTGCATCGCCAGGTCTTCCCTGGGCGCGAAATAAATGGGCCCGGCACCGGATTCCGCACGCGCCTTGCCGCCGGATAAGTAAATCTCTACGATATCGGACACATCCCCGGAGGCCTCGACTTCGCCGCCGTCGAGAAGGATTGCCCGATCGCAGAGTTTTTTTACCGAAGACATACTATGGCTCACGAATAAGACAGTC
>JAGRNC010000685.1 GCA_020440935.1 Leptospiraceae bacterium
TGACTGGATTTGCGTCCCTCGTGCCGATTCTGTGCGCTAGCTTTACCGGCTATTTTCTGGCCCCCAGGCAACCATTTATCGAATCGCAACGATAGATGACTGGCTGACGCTACTACTCATTCGGATGATACTTGGCCAGTACGGTTGGCGGTGGGTTCCACTTCGCGCTTCCACATATCCTGCGATTGCTCCCTGGGGGGGGTAATTCATGAAATCGTTTTCGCGCGCCGTTCTGCCAGATTTTCTCTATCCAGGCGGATGGCCATTCCATTGGACAGTTGGGCAACGCTGGAGCAGCCCGAGCACGAATAGGCCAGAGGAAGGTCGCTGAAGCGATTGCGCTTCGTTCTGTGACTCTGTCTGCCGTCCCTTCCGGTCGATTTCATGGAATTCAAGATATTCGGGAAAAGCCTTCTGTAATTGATGAGGATTAATGGTTTAGATGTATTGTGTTGTAAGTTCGGTCGATCGCCCGGCGAAGGGGTCATGAATTTTCATCATTATGCCCACATTCTATACAAACATTTGACAATAATCAAGGACATGAAAAGCAATGGGGACTAGTATCCATAAAAAATCTAAAGGAGATTAGCCTATGCTGTCAAAGTCGCAGGCGAAGGCGTTCTTTCTGGGCGGGACGGTGCTCTTTAGCGCCATCTTTCTGGGTTTAACCTATGATGCCCATCGTCAGGCTGCAGATCGGACCAACGAGGCGGAACTCACCGATTCGGTGATTCGTGGAAAGAAAATCTGGGAAGATAAGAACTGTATGGGTTGCCATACAATCCTGGGAGAAGGAGCGTACTACGCCCCTGACCTTACCAAAGTTGTAGAAAATCGGGGGGAAGAGTGGATTCGCGTTTTTATCAAAGACCCGGAAGCCATGTTTCCAGGCGAGCGCAAGATGGTGAAATACGACTTCACCGAAGATCAGATTACCGATATTATCGCATTTCTACGCTGGGTAGGCAAGATCGATACCAACGGCTGGCCGCCCAAGCCAAACATTCCCATAAAGACCGTTCCCGGCACTAAGGTGGTGGATACCACTACTACCTCTACTGTTCCGCCTCCGAAGAAGTTTCAGAGCCTATGTGTGGCTTGCCATGCGGTGAACGGAAAGGGCGGTAACGTCGGTCCGGCTCTGGACGGCGTAGCGAGCCGATTCGATCGGCCGTATCTGGTGAAATGGCTGCATAATCCGCAGGAAGTGAAGCCTGGAACCGCTATGCCAAAGCTTCCTTTGACCGACCAGGAAATCGAACAGATCGTCGATTTTCTCATGACTTTGAAATAGGAGGGCCTCATGAAATTTAAAACGCAAAAGATAGCTTATTATTTCTTCGCTTCTGCGCTGGCCCTGCTGGTGCTTCAAATCGTTTACGGATTCATTATGGTATTCGCACGGCTGGGATTCGACGTGCTGCACGACTGGATTCCATTCAACACGGCGCGAACTACGCACATCAATTTACTCGTTGTATGGTTGCTCACCGGATTTATGGGATCTGCCTACTATGTGATTCCGGAGGAATCCGGCCGCGAACTGCACATGCCAAGGCTGGCCATACTGCAGCTTATTTCCTGGCTTGTAGTGGGTGTAGTTGCCGTCGTAGGGTTCCATTTTGGATGGTGGGAAGGTCGCAAGTTTCTGGAAATTCCGCGTCCGCTGGATTACCTGGTGGTGGTTAACGTACTTCTATTTCTGTACATCATCGGAATGACCAT
>JAGRNC010000686.1 GCA_020440935.1 Leptospiraceae bacterium
TTCTCTGCGTAGGAATTGGGTTCCAGGATCTTGCGGTAAATCGGGGTCTGCAGAAACAGTTCCAGCAGGACCAGAAACAGGACCGGTATGTAGAAGACCGGATCCTTTAGGAATTTCTTTAACTCCGCCATGGGAAAGACTCCATAACGCAACCGGCATCGAGGCTGTCAAGCAGCGGATTGTGCTTGCCGACTCTACCGGAGCCCTGCATTGGTCAGGTAATGAAGGATCGCAGGATCTTATTGTTTCCAATACTCGTGCTGCTGAGCGCTTTCTTGCTCGATAAGGCATTCTTCGTGGGCCACCTGGAGGATTACTTCCTCGGCACGGCCTCCTTTAAGAATTACGATCACAAGATCGCAATGCTGGATGAACTCGAGGATTATCTTAAAAAACCAGATCGAAAAAAGGTGATGATCATGTTCGGGAATTCCCGGACTATGCCGTTTTCAAACGAATACGTAGAGGCGCATTATCCCGGCTGGATATTGTTTAATTTTTCGGTCCCGGGGGGGACCTCCGATTATTACCTGGAAATGCTGGAGCAATTCCAGAAACGGTCCATCCGACCGGACCACGTATTTCTGGCAGTGACGCCCCAGGGAATGAACCAGTCGGCGCGGGTCTCCATGGATGAGGTTATGGTTACCGGTCTTTCTCCCGGTTTCGTATTTCGCCATGCAGGGCACTACTCGGTGGATGACATCACCAACTACATTGCAAAAAAGACGTTTCTGGTGTATCAGTACCGACCCAAGCTCTGGGTTATTCGCGATCGGATGAAGCCAGGTCACCTGGAGCAATTCCGGAATTTTCTGGTTGTTCTGGAGGATGCCCTGGAGAAAGAAAGAGGCAGTGTCCCCGTTAAGCCGGACGAAAAGGCCGTTGAGTCCGAGGAGCAAATGGAAGTCTATGCAAGATCTATCTGGAAAGACTTCTTCAATCCATTCGTCCTCTCCGGCGATCAAGTCTATTTCACAGATCGTGCCCTGAATCTTCTAAATACCATGCAGATTCCGGCAGATCTGCTCTGGGTTCGGGTGAGCGAAAACCTTAGAAAGCGTATAGATACATTGGAAGTAGCCCCATTGGAGCGCCATCAGAAGACTACGGTGCGCAAAGCCTGGCAGCCCGTGATGGAGGCTATGGCGGAAAAGCATAATGCGCGATTTCTCGATATGAACTACGAAGGGGAATTCCAGTGCGACAAATTTACCGATGCCAGTCATATGTCTGCCATTTGCTTTGGCGAATTCACAGATTATCTTATGAAGAGTATCGAACGGAGATGAAATCATGAGTCGAGGTATTATTGCTAGAGTCTTTGGCGGCGTAGTCTGCAGCATTTTGATGGTATTGCTGATTGGACTCTGCAAGACCCCCTCGGATCCAGGGGACTCCGGCACATCGGTGGGTTCCGATCCAATGGAGGCCTGCGGTGAGTGCCTCGACCTGCCTACAGGCGACGTTTGCACCAGCCAGGGAACAGTGCGAAATAGCTGTCTGGCAATTTGCAAAGGGTACAGAATCGAATGTAATGGTTCCTGCCCGTGCCCGGAAAAAGAATCAAAGAAACATTGAGCTCAGGAGGTTTTAAGTGACTACCATGGAAAAAGGTCGATTATCCGTACATACCGAAAACATTCTCCCCGTAATCAAAAAATGGCTGTATTCAGAAAAGGAAATCTTTTTGCGCGAATTGGTATCCAACGCGCAGGATGCCATTG
>JAGRNC010000687.1 GCA_020440935.1 Leptospiraceae bacterium
GAAAGAGAGCGGGCTGGATCGGTGCGCGATGCCGCCTTCAGCCAGGGAAGGTCGTTTTTCTTATATACTCCATCGTCTTGCCGGGCAGAATCCAGAATGTAGGCGGGCGAAAGGACCAGTCTGCCATAGCCATCGGTGTCGAACAGAAAATGGATGCCCGGAAAATAACCCGGCCGTCCCAAAAGCCAATCCTGTAATTGGCTTCGCGTTGGCCTCCTGCCCAAAAATAGCTCTAAAAACGGATCTCCCGTTGAACCTCCAAAGAAATCCAATAGATGCGGCGCTTTTTGACGCAGGCCCACGTAAAAAGCAGAACCGTCCAGTAACTCCAAACCTCGGTGGTTCTTACGAGAAGAAAGTGGTACATCGGAGCTTTCTGTTAAAGTGCGACGATTGGCTGGCCGCGCAGGATGGTCCAGACCGGTAGAACCAAGGTTTAGCACAGCCGAAAGATCGATGGCATACCGCAAGGCTGATTCGTCTTCGCTTTTCCAGAGAAAACGGCCGCCTCCCACAAAGCTCCTGGAGCTATCTCCGTAGTGGTACTTTTGCGATGGATCGCCGGAGAATGAATGCACTCCACCCACGGAAGTGAATCCATGCCCTGCTATGCGTGCCGAAAGATTCTGAGGAGCCACTGCCAGGAGAGTCAAACAAATCAGCCCCGCGAATATCCCGAAACTTCCCATCGTAAGGTTGGAAGTCTGCGCTACACCCGCCGCATCGGCCGCCCATTTCGTTTTTATTGTGATTAACAGACCCATCGAACAGTATTAGCGAACGTCGTAGGCTCCGGGCCGATCCTGAATTGTATGGCGCTTTCTAGTTACAATTTCATCGCCGTCCGGGATAGGGTACGGATTCGGATTCTTTCGTTTGCGGTAGGTGCAAATCTCGCCTTCTGTATCGGAAAGCACCAGGGCTTCATCGTCGCGAATACCATTGCCCAGCGCACTATCATCGCCAGTAAGTACACTACCATCGCCCGGTTGAAGCAGGGACTCAATAGTAGACCTATCCGTCTGCGGATCCACAATCAACGCGCATCCGGACTGGTGTAGCGAACTTGAACCGAAAGGATCATCCGGCAGGCCCGACCGTCGCTGACCGAGTGGTACCAGCCGGTCTGTATCGTTTTCGTCTGATAATCGGAGGTTGGTTAAGTCCTGGACTCCATCGGGAAAGCAAATACGAAGCCAGTCTGAATTATGCGGCGATACCTCCTGAAACGTACACCTGGTTGCCGAGTTCCAGACGGCAAATTCCCATTGACTCTGGGCCACTCTTCCGGACCGGTTTGGCCCCGATGGGCGAGCGGATTGTCGCTCTTCTGAAGATTCGGTAAACGATGCCTCCCAGAACGGTCCATGCACGCCCAGTATACAGTACCTTTTGGTGCATGTAGCGCTGAGTTGTTGCAGGCCTTCCGCCAGCGAAAGCCAGAAGTTCGGTTCCCCGGAATCGACGCGAAATTCGGCGCCTGCGCTCGACTGCCATGTGGCCCTCAGCGAATCGCTGCCGGATAGGATCAGCGACGGAACAAAGAAGCCGCTACGTCCTGGACTGGCTGGAAAGGATTCCTCGGACCACGACGGCATTAGACCCCAGGCAGTGGCCACCATAGAATGACTTCTGGGTAGCACTTCCTTTTCTTTAAATCGACGATTCAGGATCGTTTCGTTGTGGATTCCGGACTCGTCTCGAAAAACCAGTTGCACTTTAAGAT
>JAGRNC010000688.1 GCA_020440935.1 Leptospiraceae bacterium
CCGCGATTATTCGCCGGACTGTCTGCAACAAATTGAGACACTGCATCGACTAAAAGAGCTGGGGTTTACATTAAAAGAAGTAGATTCTTTTTTAAAATCGCAGACCGACGCCGCCACTGCATGCCATCAATCGGCATCTACACTGCAGCGGCGGATTGAAAATGTGGATCAAAGAATCCAGGAATTGCAGGAGCTTCGCGATTCGCTGGAACAGCAGAGGCAGCAATGCACGGCAAGCCAGCCATCGTCCAGCAAGGGATGCCATTTAATGGGCGGACAGTGCTAATGTAGAAGCCTGGGCTTCTTACTAGATTCCACTGAGCGAATGCTCGATTACAATTCGTAGCCCAATACCAATCAAAACCAATCCTCCCGCCAGCGCCGCCCATCGATCCAGTCGGCCCAGCACCCATCGTCCCAGATAGGAACCCAGGATGGTCATCAATGCGGCCACAATGCCGATGCTGAGCACCGGCAGCAACAATCCGGTGGCCATCACCGAGAAACTCAGTCCGGCCGCCAGCGCATCGATACTTGTGGCCAGGGAAAGAAACAAAATACCAGAGAAAGACATTAGCTGTGCGGCGATGGATTCTTCGGGTTCGCCATGGATAGACTCGTACACCAGCTTGCCTCCAATGAGAGAAAGCAATACGAAGGCGATCCAGTGATCATACAATGCCAGCTCATCGCGAAAGGAATGGCCAGCCAGCCATCCGATTACAGGCATTCCGCCTTGAAAGATTCCAAAGCTCAAAGCAAGAAGGAAGGTCCGGGAAGGATGCCATTGATGCTTTGCAAAGCTGGCCGCAAAGGCCACCGCAAAACAGTCCATGGCAAGTCCAAAGGAAACTAGAACGATTTCAATGGTTCCCATGCAATATGTCAAAACACTGTTTCGGCGATGCAGGACAAACGATATTTGGCGGCACGGCAGACATCGCGTTGCGTCAGTAATAATGCAGCCGCGATTATCAGGGCTCTTCGATTCGATAGAAATATACAAAGTCTTCCGAGCATTCTGGAAATAGGGGCGGCTCGCTAGCTTTGGATCGATTATCCACGGAAAGACTCGGACGAGGCCCGCCAAAAGCCAAATCTGCAAAGTCGCCCAGATAAACCTCGACTTCGCTTGCGGAGGCCTTCCCGATCTTTTCCGTTCTCTAGCCCATTATTTTGTAGGTCATCAAATCGTTCGCGGGGGGACCGAAGCTGATGGACATCTCACAGGATTCCGCAGGCGAAGTCTTCCATGTTCCGATGTATAGGTGGGCGTTCGCGGCCGTGTCCACCAGGGGCTTTGCCGAGCCCTTCTGTTGCGAATTAGGAAATCCAAAGATCGTAAGGCAAGAAAAGACCAGGACTTGAAGGAAATAGCGATTGTCGAACCCCTCATCCACCATACATATCAATTCCCCCCGCGCAGAAAGAACAGATAATCCTCATTGCACTCGCTAAATCGACGGCTATTGTTTTCGTCGATGTTGCTCATTCCCAGGCTTGGAGTAGCATCGTCGTATTGCATGGCGCCCACATCGGCTAACGCCAGTTCCGTTCCCGATACGTTCGCCGCACCGGACCGGACCAACGATTGCCCTTTCAAATCAAAGGCCAGGTTACCCGCCTCATCCCGATACACCTCCAGCGCCACTTGGCACGTACTGGAAGCGGCGGTTTGCCATCGACCCAGGAAAGGCTCCACATAGGGCGCAGGTTCGGCTATCT
>JAGRNC010000068.1 GCA_020440935.1 Leptospiraceae bacterium
GTTCCTGGGCCAGAGTGCCCCGCAGTCCTTGCGAGGATTCCTTGATCTTTTCTACTTTTGAGACCTGTTTTTCGGTGTTCTGCGACATGCTTCCTGCCTTTCTGAGCCAAGGAAGCAACCCTATGGGCAAGATCAAGAAAAAAATGCACTATTCCTATCGAAAAAGTAGGAATTGCGTGGATTAGAGCCTGAGTGGCCCATAGGCGGGTCAGGGGTCTCTTAGGGTAGCATTAGAGCCAGAATGTGGGGCCAAATTCACGGAGAAATCAATGAATGGGAAGGACCGGCTAAAGAGTCCCTGTTCTTCTTTTTGGCTGTAATTTCTTACGTTCTGGTAGGGGGAGCCGCGGAGTTCACCAGGGCCAAAACGATGAATCCTGATCTATCTTCCATCCTACTCGTCTAGATCGTCCGCTGCGGTGCGCTTACTTAGGCCGCCCATGCAGTGTATCGAAGGCGCTCCCGAGTAATCGTGTTGCGGCCTTTATTTATCGCTCGAAACCCAGCTCCTCAGCCGGAAACATAATTAGATAAATTCCGTTTGATAGGAAGCCACTAGTCCAACGCTGATGAATCGTCTCAATTCGAATATACCTTCTATCTGGAGCATCCGGATATGGCAAAACTTCAACAGTCGGAACAGCGGTATTTTGGCACGTACCAGACATCTTACTCGAATAAGCAAAACGATACCCATTCCCATCGCTGAGAAAGACGGACAGGTATAACCACAAATCATTCCTTCGAACACTGATAGTGACAATATCCTCCGTTTCATCCAGGTTTAGGTCAGGGACTTTGAACAGGCGGTCAATCCAGAACGTCTCCGGCATCGAAAATCCGGGTACTTCAATATTTGAATCAGTGCATGGCAGATGCGACGGGCCATATTTCTCTTCCATTCCTTTTAGCCATATATCGCTATGGAACTGGTCATATTCAGTGGATGACAGTGGTGGAAGGGATTCGGTCACTGCAACCTGCGGATGGCCAGCGTTGTACGATGGCGTTGTCTTGCGCCTAATCGCTCGTATGCCCGAAACGTCCTCGTCAAGGTAGACTTCGATAAAACCGCTATCAGCAATATACGAGTCCGTTGGCTGCGATGTATTTTCCACGTAGCTGTGCTCTTCGCTGCCGGTAAAATACATCGCATCCTTCGATATCTCTGTTTTGCCACAAAAGGTAAAGAGAATCAATCCCGGAACGGCAAAGAGTACCAGCTTTAAGATCTGGGGCAATACTATGGGAAATCGGCGGGATTTCCTGAACTCCATGTTCATAGTCTGTTGTAATTCCTTTCGCTTAATAGTCCACATGAACTGATCGCGGTGATTCCAGATTTTTGGGTTTCAAACCGGTCCCGCGAACATCCAGGAGCTCCAGATTCGAGAATTCATGAATCCCTCGATTGGACAAATCCAGTGCGATCCCGCCGCTGTCGAGATCGGTCTTTTGAGCATCGACGACGATTTGACAAGTCTCCAGAGGCCAACGTCGCACCCATTCGGTCCGTAAGCCTATACCATATTCAGTATCGCCATTTGGAGAGTATACTACCCAACCCATGCGATTTGGACTGATTATTAGGACGTATTCTATTCCGCGCCCGAAAATTACCCTCCGATTTTCCGGAGCACCTACATCGGCCAGCGGTAGGTCCGGGATTTTCACTTCTGAGATCAGAAAGATGCGTATGCCTGCCCGGGAAGCCCAGTGTTTCGTAGTCGCCGCGCATTCCAGATCAGAATCCGTAGTGCGAAGCTTGTTATCGGCGCAGATCAAGAGTGTGTTTGGCTGCAGTTCCTCGATCGGGATGGGAGATTCCCGCACCAAAGTCCCTGCCCCGGCGCAATCCAATAATGGCAGAGCTACAAATATGAGAATCCGAAGCAGCAAAACTCCAATTTTATCTTTAGCTTTTCGCTTCATATTGAGTGCTGGCATTCTCATCGTATTCGAAATTAGTATACGCAACCGGTCTTGGCTTAAGGCTCCAAGGGGGCCATCAGCGGACCATTGAACAGAAATATTGCAATCTCTCAGATTTTTCTAATCATCTGACAATTAATGCAATACCTGAAAGGAACCAGGTATTGGACTACAAATACGGTGAAATGTTCCGCCGTAACCGGGGGCATTATCCAGAGCCCCCACCCGCCGAATTGGCTTCTGAAGCTGCGCATCTTGCTCCTGGTTTCGGAGCCCGATTGTAACGGGGAGTCAGTCGGCGGATTCCTGAGCAATTTACTTGGGCTTCTTAAGACCGATATCGAACTCGTTTACCAAGGCCGAGGCAAGAACCGGGCAAGTTGCTAGATATTAATCGGGACGGAAGCCGAGAAAATGACGTTCGTCATGCTATACTTAAATCCATTGCGCTTGAACCGCGGACCGCCAAGAGCGACTCGCAGAGTCAGATACTCCCAGGCATATTCTCCATAGAGGAAAAAGGCAGGCGCGTAGGATTCTTCAAAGTTGATATTGATATTTGACAGCGATACGGCGCCCAGGGCTTCCAGTGGTGTTAACTTGAGATCTCCAGGTGGTTGATCGCTGGAAAGGTATTGTATCAAGAATGCGGTAGTAAGATCGAGACCCAGATCGCCACGGGCCGCCATATAAACCCCCATCCGCTCAAGGCCCCCCGGTTGATTCAGGCCCAGAAGCAAACCGCTGAATACTGGATCGCCTTCAGCAAAATTGATACTGCCCAGCGCCAGGGCGCTGATCTGTAGATTCTGCACCATTGTGGCCCGGTCCGGCGAGAGAATGATCGGGGCATTGCTTAACCCATTGTCAAGGGCAGCACTTCCCTGCATTTGAACAAAGGAAGGCCCGTAGCCCAGGCCCACTCTTAATCCAAGCTCCGTACCGTCGGCATCATAATAGAGCACCGGCACCGTCAGGGTGTAGTAGCCCCGCAGTCGCGTACCCAGGTCCTCCTCTACTTTAGTGGGACCACTGCTATCTTCACTGACGTCCGGTGCGTCCGTTTCGTAACGCTGATACTTCAAGTCAAAACGGCGAGTGTGCAAAAGCATATGAACCCCAAAGTGCTCGGAAAGCTTGTAATTGGGGCTTTTTATGTCCAACATCCAATCCGGCGCGGTAAAGCTCTTCTTGGACACCATTTCGGCAGTGCCTCCCTTTCCTTTGATAGAGACGTTCGCATTGGATACAAGAAATCCAGGATTGAGGCTAATCCAGTAATCCTTCTCGGCTTTCTTCCTGGCCGCTTCCTTTTCGGCGGCTTCGCGGGCCTTCCGTTCTTCATCTTCGCGCTTTTCGCGTTCGGTCCGTTCCGCGTTTTCGATGAGCGTCGGATCAAAAGCAGGCTCGCCTTGCAGCGGACCAATGGAAACAAGCGAAAGAAGTCCAATGAGAACTGCCATGCCTCCGGCCAGCGTAGACCGAACGCTCAAAGACATTAAGAAGGCAAGCATTGGACTCGGTCGCGAATGTGGATCTGTCGCTACATGATATACTGTATTCGATTGCATTCTCTATTACTCCGATTTCTCCAGCGAAAGCTGTCCTCTGGTTCCTATTGCTTCGATCGCCGATAAAGCGCGCAAATTACGGCGCAGCCGATTTCTTCCATACTGACCATCCATTTCAATGGGCCGAACGATCTCATAAGAAATCCATCCATTCCAGCGATGAACCTGCGTTTCCAGAAGGATACGTTCGGTCTTTCGAGTGGATGGCTGAATAATTTGCAGTACAAATCGCACATATCCAGTTTCGCTCTTTGGTATGGTCCCAATCGTCAGAACCGTCAGAATAAAGTGTGCAATGCCTAAATTAGTGATCTCTGGATACCAGTCCGACTCGGCTCTTTCTAGCAGAACTACTACTTCGCATGCCTTGTCTTCATCGGTCGGACGCTGCACGCTCAAATCGCTTGCGCTCAAAGGAATCACATCGTGCCCTCTCGCCTCCAATAACTCCGTTAGTTCGGGCAGAGATTGTAGATTGACCGTGCAAACTTTCATCGGCTGCGCGCGCCGCTCCGGAAAGGCAAGCGGAGTTCCCTGGGAGGATTCGGCCGTAAAAGTATAATAATGACTGGTGCACGAGACAAAAACCAGGCCCGCGACAACAATGGAAATCCAGGCACGAAATCGTCGTTGGCGACCAGGAACTCTGGAACGGAGGGAAGTCGGGGACCATAGCAAACGAACATTTCTTTCCGCGCCTTTTGCGAAGGCCTGCATAATACCGCGCATCATTGCACCTCCGAATGCTTGGGCAATTCCGCGCGCATAGGGCGGGAAAACTCTAAGCCTTGCAGCTCTTCCGAAATCCGGCTATCGTAGAAAACACCGGGCTTGAATGCGACATCCCACTGACCTCGATATCTTAGCCGCACCGGAATCGCAACATCAGGGATCGTGCAAAAGATAATTACCTCGGAATCTTTCATAGGCCAGAGCCAGACGCCTGCCCCTATCTGCATGAGAGTCTGGGCACCGGCCGGCGAATATGCTCCCGAACAGCGGCTTGCCAACCTGCCGTCCCGAATGTACGAAAACATTCCAGAAGGCCATTCGTCGTTCATGGCGCCGAGCTCAAATTCCAGTGAGCCAGCGCTGGCAAGATACTCCTCGCGATCGATTGTAGCCCGGTCTTCTTTTTTGAGGTTGTGTAGCTGCCCGGCCAATGCTGCCTCCAGGTCCTTTAGCTTTGGCTCCGACCAGTTAGATAAATGAACGTAGCGCATGCGATTCGTTGTATTGCGCATGATTGTGTAGATCAGGACATTGTGGGCGTACTCGGGATAGTCCATCCTATCCTTATTCCGTTCCTCGATTCCGAGGACCCGCACCTGTAGTTCGCCGCCGGTAAACTCGGCATTCTCCGGAACATAAATGCGTCCAGTGGGAGGAGCGCCGTCGTAGTATTGACAACTGGCAAAGGCAAAAAGAGTGACGGAACTCAATGACAGAACGAGTAATTTACAAATTCTCATACCGAATCTGAATCTCTACATACAACAGCGCCAAACCGTCTATAGTCGTAAGCCTTCTTTAATCGCCACAATTCTTGCGATTGAAGGAGTTGAGATCAAAACTAATCTCAAATTCCTTAATAGCCAGAAAGCCTCCGGGGCCGAAGGTGAGTCAATGGATTTTTCGATGTGCCAAAGATAGAGAAGATTCCATGAATCACTGCCCCCGCTCAAAACCGGCCGCTGGTCGTCAGCCTCCGAATCGCAGAAACATAACGCAACGTCACGATTTTTAGTGCGGTGACGCATAGAATACCGCCTGCTATGAAGCGGTGCTCCGTAACTATCAGCAGATTACCTTAAAGGATTTAAATATTTACATTACGTCAGGTCTGCCGCAAAAAGCCTCCGAATACCATTTGTTTGGCCAAAAATTTCGTATCGCACGATTTTTGCTTGCGTGCGACACTCTGCATGCGCGAACATCGCTAGTCGCCCAGTAAGCATAGATCCGCAGGGCGCACTTTCAAACAAAAATACGAGATTAATTACTATGGCAGAGAAATCATTACTAGAGGAGACCTTGCAAGAGGACTCGCACCAGGGGCCCTTCGTGGAGCTAAAATTTGGGCCGCGTTGGACGTATGTATCCGCAGTGCGCTCCTTTATGCAAAATTTCCTTGCGGTAACATTCGAAGACAAGCAGAAGGCAGATCGAATTTCTATGGCAGTCAGCGAACTGGTTGAAAACGCAGTAAAGTATTCGGATCGCGAACATGCTTACATTCGAATGCAGGTCTCCAACGATAATAGTACTGTCCAGGTACTGGTTGTTAATCATGCCAGCGAAGCCATGGCCAATGAATTGAAAACCTTTATGGAGGAGATCCGCTCAATGGAACCGCTTGAGGCCTACATGATGATGATGAAAAGGAGCGTGGACGACCCGGGTCGAAGCCGGCTGGGCCTGGCCCGAATCCGCTATGAAGCACGGGGCGAGATTGAGAGCCTGTTCGGGGACGGGCGAATACAAATGAAAGCCGAATTTAGCTGAGTAGTCTGAGGGAAGAACAATACATGGAACCACTTAATGTAGAAAAAGTAAAAATGGAATTGGAAGATTCTGCCGGGGCCCTGAAATTGAGTATACACGGCGAAATCGATATGGCGGAACCAAGCATAGCAATTCGTCCATATTTAGAAAAGGTCCATAATCACATTCTGGAAAAGGGAGCCTCACAAGTGGAAGTCGACTTTACGAATCTTGGCTTCATGAATTCCAGCGGGATCAAAGAGTTCGTTACCTGGATTATGAAATTAAATCTAACACCACCCGAAAAAAAGTATTCAATAAAGCTAACCTACGCTGGAACAATTACCTGGCAGGAAAGCAGTATTCCGGTTTTACAGAAATTGCAGCCTACTCTGATTGAAATGAACCGTGTCTGAGTTGCATCCGCAATCACAAGGCGGCGGAGAAGCCGGCCAGGTGCTGTACGAAAACATTTTCCGTAGCGCATCGGTTGGCATCCTGCTTTTCAACGAAAACCTGGAAGTTGTTTTTGTAAATGACCTGGTGAAGTTGCTCACCGGCTACGATCCAGAGGAACTGCGAGGTTCTCAGTTTTTCGACATTGTAATTCCAGACTCCAGGGGAGCGGCTTACCTGCAGGGGCTTCGGAAAGCCAATTCGGAGCCTCTGGAGCTCGATATTAACATCCAAAAGCAGTCTGGCGAACTCATGGATCTGAATGTTACCTCATCGGCATTTCATTCAGAAAATCAAAACTATGTATTACTTATAATACAGAATATCACAAACAGAAAAGCCTCCGAAAAAGTCATGGAGGATAGCTTCGACAAGTTCATCCAGACAACCATTGACCTTGACCAGGCCCTCAAGAAAATTCGCGAGCAATCTGCAGAATTAACATCATATAAAGACAAGATGGAAAACGAACTGGAAGTGGCCCAGCTAGTCCAATCCGCCATCATTCCAGAGGAATTTCCGGCCAGCGAATATGCAGAGGCATTTGGCATTTGCCTTCCCTGCAATGAGCTGGGTGGAGATTACCTCGATGTATTTGAGCTGGATCACGATCGTCTGGGATTGCTCATTGCCGACGTATCGGGCCACGGTGTTCCCTCCGCTCTCATAACCACAATGGTTAAGGTTTATTTCACCAGTCTTGCACGGGAAATACCGGATCCTGCGCGACTGATGTCCGCCGTTAATGCGGAAATGTATAAGATATTTGGCGGGACGGGTTTTTATTTTACGGCCTGCTACAGCGTACTCAATCTACGAACACATGAAATTGCCACGGTTCTGGGAGGGCATTCGGCACCGTATCGGTACAATCCAGAAATCGCTGGAGTTACGCAATTGAATGCCGAGGCGGGTACAATTGTGGGGGCGATTCCGCCCCAGCTAGCCAGTTACGAAACCGCAATCACTCAGCTACGCGAAGGGGATACCCTCCTGTACTATACGGATGGAATTTATGAGGCCCGGGCCGGAGCCGAAGACCAGGAACTGTACGGCGAAGATCGATTGGTTGCATTCATGGAAAAGAATCGCCATGTAGGGCCTCGCGCCCTGGTGAAAGGTCTGATCAGTGATGTGGATAGCTACTTTCAGGGGCATCCTCCCAATGATGACCGATCGGTACTGGCTATCAGAATTGGGAGAAAAAAGGAAGGGAGCGATCCATTGCCGGACCTTTTCCGCGCCGCCCGCAATGCATTCGAATCCGGGAAACTAAAAGAAGCGTTGCGAAAGTATAATGAAATTCTCTGGTTGCGGCCGCATTCGGAACAGGCTCTTTTCTGGGCCGGACTAATAAATCTAAAGATGGGCCAGTTTCAATCCAGCCTCAAGCTTCTGAAAGAAGTAGTGGCATTGAATCCCCAAGATTTCCGAGCCAATTACCACCTTGGCGCAGCCTACTTCAATCTAAAGCAATATGGCGAAGCCCTCAATGTGTGGAACAGCCTCCGCGAGCGCGCAGGCTCTTATCGAAAAGTTGACGAACTCATTGCCCGTGCAGAGCGCAAAGTGCGCACCGTCGGTTTGAGCTAACGAATTAACCAAGTACAGGAACAACCTATGAAATCTCTGGATATCCAACTGGTTGAAAAACGATATGTTCACAAAGCAAAAGAAGAGAATGTTCATCTCTACAATTTGCGTCGGACAATTCCCAGGGCCATCGATGTGGCCACCATGGAAAAGGTCATAATTCCAGCACTAAGCAGCGAACAGAGAGAATTGCTGCTCAAATTCTTCGAAAAGGAAGATCCCATACCGGGCAGTGAACCAAACGAATCGAATCTATTTTACACATTGCGAAGCGTTCCAAGACGCATCCCGCGCGAAACAGTGAAGCAGCTCTATTCGGAATTGGGCCGCGCGCTGCCCGGCGATGAAGAAGTAGAATTTATGAGTCAGTTCTACAAACTGGACGAAGACAGCGACCAATACATATTACAAAAGTTCGTTACCGAAGCGGATGAAACCCGGCTGCTTCGGATCGTCAGTCGCAAAGATCTACACATTACGGACCGCGAACGCAAGGAGATTGCGGAAATACTGGACCTGGTGCCCGAATTTGAAAAACGCGAAGTGTTCTTTGCCAATGTATACGTAGATCCCAGGCATGAGTATTTTTTTGAACATTCGCAGGAACATGCTCCGGCCATGCTCCTCATCGAATCCTGCCGACAGATGCTGGAAGCCTGTTGTCATATTTACGGAAAGATCCCGATGAAAGGCGTTGCACTGATGCTTGCCAACATGCAAGCTTCCTTCACAAACTACGTGGAGCTACCTTACCCAATCAAGCTCAGAGGTAGTCTACTAAATCATAAGAAGAACCGGGCGGGATACTGGTCGGTCGTGGACTTTGAAGTTACTATTTTTCAGCAAGCCAAAGAAGTGGCACGGATTCGGTTCGAAGGATCCAGCATCAATAGCAAGGTCTTTGAGAGAATTCGGCGCGAAAGAAAAGACCCGGGAGCCCCTCCGCGATTTCTTCCACGTCCGGATCTTTATCACATGATGTCGCTGCGAACCGAAGATGGTGCAGAGATCGAAGGGAGCTTAATTGACCTATCGCTGCAGGGCTTTATGCTGGAACTCGATGAAACCCAGACGGTGGAACCGGGCGCTGCAATGAATTTCTATTTTAGCGTTCCCGGAGCGGGTGTAGTCCTGGGCACATGCGAAGCCAGGTGGCAGGAAATAGGCGATTCAAGAAACGTGGCTGGATTTCGCATAGATCAAATGTCGGAATCGGATCGAGCGCGATTATTCGAGGCTATCAAACAGCATTTTTATGTACAGGAAGATCGGGAAATCTTTTAGATGCGAGGCTCCGATGCTCCCCATCTGCTTGTAGACTTTGATGGAGTGGTCGCCCCCAATGCCGTCGGAAAGACTATCGATTTTCTGCATCGCTTTTTGAACCGGTATCGCACGATATCCCGCGCATCCATTCAATCGTTCGTAAAAGAAACGGTTTCTTTTCCCGTACAGGATACCATCGCTTATTACTTCCAATCGCTGGGTCTGACTGATAGGCTTGCTGAGTTTCAGGCCGCATTTCGCAAGTTCGATGCCGATAAATCATCAGGTATCTCTATCGATCCTGGATTTTATCGGTTCGATCAGTATTGCAAGACGGCCGGGATCAGATTCTCCGTCCTATCCCTGGCCAGCACGGAACGCCTGGCTCGATTGAAAGCGCTGCAATCCGGGAGCATTCACAGATTTTCCGGCTCCAAAGCCAATCCGGAGACATTCGTTCGGGTACTGCGGGATCTAAATGCGGTGGGAAAGCGAATTTACTACATCGACGATTCTCCTATCGCTCTAGCAGCAGCCAGGTCCTCGGGCGTCATTACTGTGCACATGGAGAACGATGTGATGCGCCGTTCAGATGCGACGGAGTACAAAAAAAAAATACAACACCGCGTACGTAGCTGGAACGGTGTAATCCGCATATTAAAGGAAAGCGAAAGATGAAAGAATTGAAATCGCTAAAACTGGTTGCCCTGGATATCGACGGGCCATGTGTTATGGATACATTTAGCCCGGTGATTCGGCTGGTTGTTCACAAACTCGGCGGCGAATACACGGCAGAAATCGAGCGAAATGTTTTTTCGCAAAATCGCCTAAAAGCCGCTCAATTTCTCATCGCAAAACTGAACCTTAACATTGGCGCCGAAGAGCTAATAGGCATGTATTTCAAGGAACGTGCGGCTTATGAAGAATCTGTTGAACATGGCATTAATGTCGGTCTTGGAGAATTTATCGGTCTCCTAGAGAACTTAGGACTGCGTTTGATCTGCTATGGTGGATTGGACAAGAATTATTTC
>JAGRNC010000689.1 GCA_020440935.1 Leptospiraceae bacterium
TTAGTCGGAAACGGTCAATTCCCGCCGTACGGGGCAATTTGCAAGCACCCGGGTGCGGGACCTCAACTACGCCGTAGCAGCGCTGGCCAGAGCCGCCACAAAAGCAGCCGTGGTACTTTTTAATCGCTGGGCGGCCGTGGCGGGCTCTTCATCGATCAATCGCTGATTCAGACTGCCCACGATAACACCATCCGAGTAAGGCGCAAGAGCCCGGGCCTGTTCTGGTTGAGAAACGCCAAAACCTACAAATAAGGGCACTCCTGAATCCTCTTTGATTGTTTTTACGCGATTTGCGATTTCCGGAGAGAGCTCCTTTCGCTCGCCGGTTGTGCCCAGGGCGCTGACATAGTAGATGAATCCGCCGGCCTTCTTGCAGATCTGTTTCTGCCTGGCTGCCGATGTATTGGGAGCAATCATGCTTACCAGGGATATGCCGCTGGAATGCGAGCGAAATAATTCCGCTTCTGGTGCATCAAAGGGAAGGTCCGGAATGACCATTCCCTGCACACCGCATTCGGAAGCCCGCGTTAGAAAGCGATGGATGCTCTTTTGGCATCCACTATTGGGATTGATGGGGTCCATGCGTTTTTCGGCTTCTGGATCGAGGTCAGAAAAGAAATGGCTGAGTACAGGATTCAGGTAACCCAGTAGCACGATGGGAACCTCGGGCCGCTGTTCATGGATTTGAGCGGCCGCGTCGAGGACATGGTCAATGTTGAAATCGGCATTGGCCATGGCGCGGACCATCGCTTCCTGTATGACCGGACCGTCGGCTGTAGGATCTGAAAATGGAATTCCCAGCTCCAGTACGTCCGCCCCTCCATCAATCAGGGCCAGGGCATAGGACACAGTGGACTTTAGATCCGGATCTCCGGCCGTAATGTACGGCATGTACAGTGGGCGGCCCAGGGATTTTTGGCGATGCTGAATGTATTCTTGCAGATTCAAAGCTTTACTTCTCTTGCTATATTTGCAGCCACCTGCTGGAACTCTTCGGCGCTGCATTCCAGCCTGGGCGATGTGAAAGAAATGTCCTCAATGGAATCCAGCGGTATTAAGTGAATATGGACATGAGGCACTTCCAATCCGACAACGGCTGTGCCTACTCGCTTACAAGGGATCACCTGCTTAATAGCAATGCCTACCTTTCGCGCAAAATTATGCAGAGCCAGGAATTCAGCTTCTGGCATATCGAATAGGTAATCCATTTCCTGCTTGGGAATGGCGAGAACATGGCCCTTCTTAACCGGACGTACATCCAGAAATGCCAGATGAGAATCATCCTCCGCTACTTTGTAGCACGGAATCTCCCCCGCGATGATCTTGGAGAAAATAGTGGCCATAGATCCAGGATTCAACCGGCCGCCGACTTCGACAACCGATTCTCCACGCTGCCGATGCCTCCAGGAAAGCTGCCACAAACGGGCGCTGGTATCGCTTTCGCACTAGTTCTATGCACTTTGCATTGGGCTCTGCTACTCTGAATGTGACAATTTCTTTTCGCATGGAGTATATTTCGACGCGGAATAGTTTATATTTTTGCTGAATACCTTATTCGATTCCTTTTGTGATTGCGAAAAAAAGGAATCGATGCACCATCGCTGTCCATGAGCAATGCGAAGCATCCGGTCTTAAACGCACTGGGCCTGGCCGAACTGGCCGGTCGGCGCTGGAGGGTGCAGTACTCTTTCTGGTCGGTGCTCACGCTGGGATTCTTTCTATTT
>JAGRNC010000690.1 GCA_020440935.1 Leptospiraceae bacterium
GATTTCGACTATTCCCAGCGGCACTAACTGGGGCGATACCATCGTTCCCGAACTCTGGGCTTTTCAATCTTGCACCTTGCATTCACGGCAAACGGGTCGAAAGATTCCCGTCCATCCAGTCCCGTATTCTAGAAGTTTCTCGGGAACCCTTTCCGGATCGCAGCTGAAGGCTATGCGAAGGAATGCCAGCGCTGAGAGTGTCTGGACATTCGCGGATGGCCTCTCAAGGCGCAGAGCGACCGAAATTTATTGCGATGATACCCTGGAAGATGCCGATGAATACCAGCTCGAATTATCCGCTAGCTCTGGATTCGGCGCTATGGTCATTGGTGATTCTCAAGGTGCTTCAACGGATGATCTGCCGGGTGTCTGGGTTTGTCTCTGCGTAAGCGGTACCACATGGGGGGGGCCACCCATGATGGACATCGATGCGCTATTGGACAGCCTCCTGACCTCCCGAGGAGGCTGCGCTGCGGACTATCGGATCTTATTGCTCTCGAGCATTCATGGCCTGGGAGTTGAGATCCAGAAACGCAATCCGGGTCGAACCGTCCGCTGCCTTATTCTAAGGGATACAGGCTCCACGGATCGAGAGTTTCGAGACTTCGCCCGGCAACATGCCTGTCACGTGGAAGATGTCTACTCGACAGAGGAATTGATGGGCGAGCTGGCGCAGACCGAGGCCTCTGTGAATCCCGAAGCGGCTGGCTGAAACGTTGAATCAACCAGTGCAAATCCTAATTCTAGTTTCTCAGCGTCTCACAAGTAGAGACTGGCAAAGATTTGGAATGCAATCGCTGATCGAGCAGGACATCGTTGTTCAGATAATAGACGTTGGACCTATCATCTATCCGAAAATGGCGGCCGCGTACAATCCAAGAGATGCTCTGCAAGACGAGGGTCACCTGGCGAGAGCCGATTCCCTTGAGGATTTGCGTCTACGGATCCAGAGCTGTTCGGACAGATGTGCAGTCATATCGTATCTTGGCTTTGGTACCGAAACAATTGAGATTCACCGAACAGTGAAGACTTCCGGTAGGCTGCTACTCTACGAACAAGTGAATGCATTGCCCCCGGATGAGCCATCACCGGTGGAATCGGGTTCCTTACTTGCTCGACTACGGAAATACTTCTTTCAAGATATTTCCAGCCTTCCCCAAAGAGTATGGCGGTCGATACGCTTCAGAATGCGCCGGGACCGGGACTCCGGGGCTCAACTTGTCCAACCTGCGCCCGATTTGCTTATTGCTGGCGGACTACTTAGTGTTAGTCATTTGCAATTTGATTCCGATAGATTTCGGACGATCTGGGCGCATGCCATGGATTATGATCAATATCTTGCAACTCCGAAAACTGATAGGGGGGAGCCCCTTATCGTAATGCTCGATGAAAACTTCGCCTTCCATCCGGAATTTCTTATTCATAAGAACCGACCAGCTGATCCTGAAACCTACTATGGAACACTGAACCGGCTTTTTGATCATCTGGAGGAATCCACCGGCTGGAAGGTTGTGATTGCCGCTCATCCCAGATCAGACCCCGACCAAATATCGGCCTTTCTTGCCGGTCGGCCCCTTGTTATCGATAAAACGATTGAGTTGGTGCAAAAATCCCGACTGGTTGTCGGGCACGCAAGTACGGCCTTCAACTATGCCGTTCTTTGTCGGAAGCCCACCCTGTTCGTAACAATGGATCAGATCGAACATGTCACCGGGAAGCGTGG
>JAGRNC010000691.1 GCA_020440935.1 Leptospiraceae bacterium
TGAAACTGGGATTTCGACAACGCTTCCCAGATGAAAACCTTCAAGAGCAACCGGTTCGTTACCCAGTAATCCATGGATGTAATCTCTTTCCAATCCGGTTACCTCAATCCAAATGTATTCAGTTACACCATCAGACGTAACGGGTGCCTTGATACTGAAATGGTCACCATCTTTCTTCATTTGGAAGGCTTGTAGGAACTCGGGCCACCGGCGCTTTGCTTCTGTCACCGCCGCAATCATCTCCGGATCGTCTGCCGACACGGGAATGACGGGCGGATGGGGAGTGACCTGGTTGAATTGATCTTCCCCCTGTGGCATTAGAAGAGCTTCCAGCACGTCATCAGCCCAAATGTTGATTTGGCCCGTTTCCGGACGGAATACTGCCATCACGTCTTCGTCAGCCAGTTCGTAGATCAGGCGGATTATCAACGGGTAATACTCTTCGCGTGGCAGGGAGGTATCGAATGGCGTAATCAAATCCACCGCTATCCATGCCTGATGTTCTTGGATGGCATGCCGAAGCCGCTTTTCTCGGAAATGGCCGGCTGTCTCTTCTATGTCGTAAAAGTAGGGAGTCTGGTGATTGTGAACCAAGAACATTCCCTGAGGGCATTTCACCATGAAAATGGGGGACTTTCCCACGACGAAACCGTCTCGATCATCGTCATCGCCTTCGGTGTAGTTCCCTCCCCACGCACTTTGAACAATTTGTGCCAGAATCGCTTCTTCGAGATAGCGAGGGGTTTTGAGGAGCAAGGCGATTGAAATCAAAGGCTTCGAATCGGCTTCCTCGTCTGACTCAGTCTCCCATCGCTTCAGTGCCTGGCGGTATTCCCACGCGATCCATCCCCAAAGTAGAAGATGGGCGGCTTTTCCCCAGGAAAAAGGAAAGACTGCGAAGGATGCGGCCCGCATTACCACAGCAATCAGAAACACCCACATGCCGGCTGCGGCTGCTTTCCGGTTTTCCTGCCAAGCTCCGATTCCAATTGCGAGATAGATAATGCCCAATGGGATTGTGATGATCGCAATTTTAGGAAGAAAAGCGCCACCGATGAGAGACAATAGACTCAATCCAATGGTCCATCCTGCGGGCTCAGCGAGTCCAAATCTCGGCTTAGTCTTTAGCGGCTTCATGGTCGTGTCCTACCAAATCTCGTTCAACCGGACAAGTTGGAATCAATCCGAACGGATGGAATATTGCCTCCGATCAGTTCTCCGAGTTGAGAGTTCTGAATACGGTGAAGAAGTCGGTTATTGTCTGAAATGCCCTCCTCCGGTGAATCCCGCGCCCATCGCCTGCTGAAACTCGCGGCCCTGCTCTGGGCGCGGGATCAGGGGTATCGCGCGGCGGGCCTGGAGATCCGGCTGCCGAATTCGAACTATCGCGCCGACGTGGCCGCCTGTCGGCTCGACCGGCCGGGCCCTCGAAAGAGGGAGATCGGCCTCACGGCGGTTTTCGAATGCAAGCAGGCGCGTCCCGATTATCTGAACGATTCGCGTCCCGAAGCGGAAAGCTTGGCCCGGCTGGCGCAGTTAAATCGCCGCCGCGAAACGCTGGAACGCCTCGTGGGGACGCACTATCCGACGCTGCGAAAGGGCGAGAGCCTGTTTCCGGAGTTCGACCGCGCCGATGTCGGCGCGATCCGGCACGAGGGCTATCGCCGCGTCGTTTCCGAGATCCGCGTCCTGGAATCGGCCATTTACGGACGGACGAAATTC
>JAGRNC010000692.1 GCA_020440935.1 Leptospiraceae bacterium
GAAGGTTCCAGACAGGAAGCACTGATGGATTGGGTTTCGATTCTGCATTCTGTTTCATCGTCGCTCTCCTGACTTAGTTTTCCCGCTTCCCGAAGGATTGGGCTGCTTTCGCAGATAATTGACGTATGCCGGATAGGCTCCTGCCGATCCAGCGCAAAGGTCCGCGGTCAATCGCTCTTCTGGGAACCTTCGCTTTCGCCGTAGCGTTCCGGGCGTAGCTGTTCCAGTTTTGCCTTGATTCGCTCTTCCTGACCTACGCCATCGGGCCGGTAAAATGCCTGTTCTACTCTGTCCTCCGGAAAATAACGCTGCGCCACAAAATGCGATGGGTAGTCATGCGGATAGAGATAGGTTCGGGCCTTTCCGGGCTTAGTTCGATTTTTTAGGTGGTCCGGCACTGTAACCCTTTTTTTTGAAGCTTCCTCCATAGCGCGATCTATGGCCATGTAAGAAGCATTGCTTTTGGGGCTTGCTGCCAGAAAGGTAACGGCCTGGGCAAGTAGAATGCGCGCCTCTGGCATTCCGATCTGCCGTACACCGTCATACACCGATACAGCCAGGGGCAGTGCCGATGGGGATGCATTTCCAATATCTTCGGCGGCCAGAATCACCATTCTTCGCGCTATGAAAGCGGGATCTTCACCCGATTGCAGCATAGATGCAAGATAGAGCAAGGCAGCATCTGGATCGGAGCCACGTATACTTTTGATAAACGCTGAAATCGCATCAAAATGGTCTTCCAGACCGTAGGAAAAACTGAGCTCGGGCAGATCTCCTTCGATTTCGATGGTTGACCGATTGGCAATGACCGCATCGGAGCAGAGATTCTCCAGAATGCGGATGAGACGTCTTGCATCTCCATCGGCCGCCTCCAGAATTTTTTCCAGGGCCCCTTCCGCAAAGGACAATGCATGTTCCGCAAAACCGACGGCGAGTACGCGCTGTGCAATGATTTCCAGATCTTCTTTTCGAAGCGGTTCCAGATAATACACGGTGCATCGCGAAAGCAAAGGACCGATTACTTCAAACCTGGGATTCTCCGTAGTCGCTCCCAGCAGAATGATGCGCCCGCTTTCTGCGCTTTCCAAAAGCGAGTCCTGTTGTGCGCGATTGAATCGATGGATTTCGTCGAGAAATAGAATGGCGCCGCGAGGATCGTTCCGTGCCGCTTCCAGCACCTGGCGCACTTCTTTAACTCCGCAGCTGACGGCTGATAGAAAGAACGATGGCCGGTCCCAGTGTGCTGCAAGAATCCGAGCTATCGTAGTTTTTCCCGCTCCTGGCGGACCGGAGAGGATCAGTGAATGAGGGGGCAATCGTTTGAGCCGGTCGACCAGCGAAGCATGGCCTACCAGCTCGTTCCAATCGGATGGCCGGAGTCGCTGAGCCAGGGGCCCGGACTCCGGATTATGGAATAGATCGGAAGTCTCCGAGCTAGGTCCGGGCATTTCGATTGGCTACGCTTTCGCGCACATCTTCCTGCACTCGATCCAGAACGCGGATTACATCCTCTATCAACGCTTCCTGAGTTGCAGGATCGCCCATATCTTCGAGGATTTCAGAAACGGAGGCTTTCAGAATACGGCCCAGCCGTTCTGTGCCTTCCGGTCCGGAAAGCGCTGCTTCCAGACCATCTTTTACCGTAGCATGGACGCTCATCAAGATTAGTCGCACAATCGGACCAATGGGAGACAGTAAATAGGGCTCCATAGCACGATTGA
>JAGRNC010000693.1 GCA_020440935.1 Leptospiraceae bacterium
ATTCTCTGCCAAGCGATCCGTTACCGGGTATTTGCCGGACATATCGCAACCCAGCTTTGCGAGGGCAGGTTGCCTATGCATCCCGGTGAACAGTTTTCGGGAATCGATTCCGTTTTCGCGCAGGAGCGCCATCAAAGCATCCCGACTTCGCCCATACCGCTCCTGGTTAATATTGATTGCATTCATCCAGTGAACGTGAACTGTATCATGAAGCTCCTGCTGATCGTTGGCATAGGCTGGATCAAATTGGTGCTCTATTCCGGGGATCCCGGCAAGCATATCGCGATACTGGCGATGATTATGAATTCTTCGCGACCGGTATTCATCTGCCTTTTCTACTTGAGCCAGTCCAATGGCCGCATGTAGATTCGACATTCTATAGTTGAAGCCAAGGTCTTCGTGAATATACTCTCGGGCCGCCTTCAACGGAAATGCCAGATTCTTAAGATAACGGCAACGGTCATAAAGACCTTCATCGTTCGTTACGACCATGCCCCCTTCCCCGGTAGTCAGGTTCTTGTTGGCAAAGAAACTAAAAGTTGCCAGGTTACCGAGCGATCCTACTTTGCGACCCCTCCAGAGCGCTCCGTGGGCTTCTGCTGCGTCTTCAAGAACGAAGAGTCCGTACTTCTCTGCGATTCCCTGCAGTTTATTCATATCGCAAGGATAGCCCATTATGTGCACTGGAAGAATTGCCTTTGTACGATCGGTCACCTTATCTTCTACTAAATCCGGGTCTAAGTTCCAGGTATCCGGATTTGCATCCACGAAAACCGGTCGCGCCCCTGTGTAGCACACTGCGGCCGCCGTGGCAATCATGGTAAAAGCAGGAATGATTACCTCGTCGCCGGCTCCAATCCCCAGAGCCTCCAGAGCCAGATGCAATGCTACGGTTCCATTGCATACGGCGATTCCGTACCTTACTTCGCAATAATTCGCAAAGGTCGTTTCAAATTCGCTTACAAATTTACCCGAACTGGAAATCCAGCCGGTTTCCATGGCTTCCAAAACATAGGACATTTCGTTTCCAAGGAAGGTCGGTTCGCAAACAGGAATGAATTGTGTGGACATAAAAGACTACTGAGTTGCATTCATTGATTCGACGGAGTTTAGATATGTTAATGGACCTTCTGTCTCTGTGCGGAACGCTAGAGCGGCGCTCAACGGGAGCCCTAAACAGCTTAGCTCAATTGCACCCTGTCTTCCGAGACAGGATCAAACCTGGTTTTGTCCTGATCGCCGGCGTAGGGCCCCTGCTTGACTTCGATGAGTTCAGCTTCCTCCAGCACGTGAAATCCGTGCCCTCCATAGGCCAGAAGGATCACATCTCCTGTGCACAGAATCGTGCTTCGAATGTATTTCTGTTCATCTGTGTAGAAGTCTACACGAACCCTGCCACTCTTGAGAAACAGCACCTCCTTTGTAAAGTGCACTTCCCTGGCGACCGGGTTATGCACATGCGGAGGAATTATGTGGCCAGCTGGCCGCTTCATATACCCCAGTTGCTGCGAAAAAGTATCAGGAGTGAAGAACTCAATTCCCTCTTTCCTGTAAGCAGAACGGATAATCACCGATACCAGGCGATCTTCAATTTCTATATATTCTACCATTTGTTCTCACTATTGCCTGCTTTATGCGCCCGACAATCCGGAAAGCGGTTTCTACAGTAATGCCTCTCGAATCTTTGCATCCCATTGGTGGAAGGCAAAGATCTTGTA
>JAGRNC010000694.1 GCA_020440935.1 Leptospiraceae bacterium
AGCATTGTAGGACTCCAACGGGTTTCTCATGGGAATTCTAAATCGCAGGCCCTGAAAGGTGGGCGGAAAGCCGCTGCCTTCTGGTCCCACCGCCAGGCATATGGGTTCGTTGTCTTTGGTGCAATCTTCGCGATGGAGTTCATGCAGTGGCCGTGCAGACTCTTCATCCAGAATGATTCTACGGTCCGGTGTAAGTCCCAGATCGTTCAAAAAGTCGTTCATCTTATCTAACGATGGCCCTTGCCGAAAGCGAATGCGCAGGCAGGCTCCAGAGGAACTTCGCACCACCTGCGGATGAAAAGGATATACCGATTCAGAACTAAGGATTACTTGCCCGATGCCAAAGCCGAGCACGCTGCGCAGACAAGCCCCCAGGTTCTCGGGCAGAGAAAGCGGCAGTAAAATTTGACTGCTTCGCTGTTCGGGAGCGCTGGTTGCGTGTTCTGCTCCCAGGCTGCCTGCTTCTTCGCTTTGTCCCGTTAGCGCGGCTTCCGAAAGATCCCATAATAGAAGTGGAAATCGGGTGCCGGAAAAATCCAGTTTTCGAAATAGTTCGGCTCGCAATTCATAGATAGGAAGATCCGGCCATTCCTGCATCGGGCCGTACAACTCCCTGGGCAAGGCATCTGAGAAGACCAAAGCCAGAGGCTTGCCATTCCAGAAGGAGCCTTTGTCGTACATCTGGAGCAATTCAGGCACCAGCTTTCTGCCCGCCACGATTGTGGTGGCAAGCTTTCGGACAAATTTGCTCTGATCCAGCTTCTGCCAGTCCTTGAAGCGTGGGTTTGCATCTGAATCGATTTTTCGTATCCGATCCTGGAGAAATGCCGGGACGGATTTCTTATCTCCCAGGCGTATTTCGAACTCGGAGTCCCGTTCCAGTTGGGCTGGCCGATTCGACGCTTCGCCATGCGCCTCCTTGCGGTAGATCACAATTCGGCGGTGGTCGGCCGTTCCGGGAAGGGTGTAATCAATGGTCTTAATGTGACTCCATTGCCCGCGGTTGCGGGTGGCCGCCTCTTCGATTTCTTCATCGCATCCGGGACCTTTCCAGAATACAAAAAGGCCCCCTGGCTTGATGCTGAGAGAAGTGAGCTCCAGGGTCTGCGCTATGGACATGAATGCCCGGCTAATTCCAGATGCGCATCCGATCTCATCGGAGGCGTTCAGTTTCCGAGAGATCACCTCCACATTTTCCAGGTGCAGCTCTTCCTTTACGGCCTCTAGAAAAGCAGTGCGCTTTTTGCGACCCTCCACGAGCCGAAATCGGACCTCTGGAGCGGCCACTGCCAGAGGTATTCCGGGGAAGCCTCCACCGCTACCCAGGTCCATGCAGGGGCTTTCCAGGCTGAAACCGGCCTTCCGAATTAGCAACAAAGGGAGCAGACTATCCACATAATGCTTGCGAGCCATGGCCTCCATCCCATAGAGTCGAGTGACATTGATTCGCTCGTTTTCCTGACGCAGCATTTCATGAAAGCGGTGCAGCTTATCCACCTGTGCAGCCGATAGCTTAATGGAGGCCTCCTGCAGGTAACGGTTCAAATCTAGATGTTCGATTGGGTTCATTTTCAATATCCGGCGCGGATCTTTTTCGAGAAAGGTTCCACCCACAAGATTGGTTCAGTAGTAAAGGATCTGGGCACCAGAGTTTTGCTGCTGGTACTGCAAAACGAGCAATATAATCCCGATGAATTGGCCATTATTAAAACCAGTCT
>JAGRNC010000695.1 GCA_020440935.1 Leptospiraceae bacterium
CTGCGAAAAGTTAAACCAATTACCTGATCCAACTTGTACGAAGCGCGGCCGTTCCGATTCAGCAAATGCGAAGATCCATGTTCCGAGACTTCCCGGGCATTCTCCAGTATTTGATCGATGGCCATCTTGCCGATGGGGATAATCAGCTCGGGTTGCAGATGCTCGATTTCAAATTGAAGGAATTCGGAGCAATTTTTGATTTCCGATGCCGAAGGTTTGCGATCACCGCCTTTTAATTTGCCCGGAAAGCACCGACACACGGCCGACATATTAACCTTCCCGCGAAATTCCTCTTCCTCTATGCCGATACTTGCAAACCAACGAAACAGAGTCTTACCTGCCGTATAGGCAAATGGCTTTGCAAATCGCTCTTCGTGGATCCCGGGAGCCTGCCCCAGGCTAATGATACGAGCGCCATCCACACAACCATGGACAGGCTTACCTTCCATCGCGCTGCATTTCCGGCATTTGAGGAGTCGACGCACGTGGGACTCCATGGTCGCTCGCGGCCGTGGGGGCATGTCTTTAGAGGGCCTCACCCTTTATCAGATTGGCTAATTCAGGCGAATCGATGGAACCAGGTCCTATCAGTGTAGCGTCCTACTTGCCATAAATGCGTAACAGTCGCATGTAGACGCCCGGGTTATCCTGGATGTACTCCACCAGATTTTCCCTGGATATACGATACACTTCGATCTCACTTACGGCAATGAAGTCAAAGGAAGATGGACCTTCCTTCTGGATCTGGTAGATCTCCCCACAGAAATCTCCCCAGCCCAGAGTTTCGATTACTTCCCCATCGTTTACAACGTTCACTTCTCCCCGCTTGATGATAAAGGCCTCATAACAGATTTCGCCCTTCATCAGAATCCGTGTTCCGGAAGGATAGGTGCGCTGCTCCATGATGAGCTCAAGCTGGGTTTTCTGTGCCGATGTAATTCCCTGGAGGAACCGGGAATGGGAAAGGGTCTCCCAGGTGCCGGTCCGTCGAATTTCATTGAGTCGCTTGAATTTCTCCAGTAGTTCAGATCCACGGATGAAGTTCAGGAATTTCGTTTTCTCGATAGTCAGCGCTCTAACGTCCGTGGCGGCCACAACATCGGCGCTTCTGGGTTGTTCGAGGATTAAGGATGCTTCTCCAAAGTACTCGTAGGTGCCATAGAGCTTGGATATGCTGTCCTCTTTAACAGAATCCTGTTCCATTCCTTCTACGCGCACGTTCCCCGCAACGATGATAAAGAACTTATCGCCAGGAGTGTCTTTTTCGATGATCTTTTGATTTCGATCGAAATTCTCTTCTTCGACAATAGAAAGAAACTCCTTGGACTTTGCGATGGGAAAGTCTTTAAAGATATCTACGTTAGCAAGTACATCCAGTATCCGATAAGCAACTTCATGCTTGGGTGGCTTAACCGGCGGATAAAGAGTGTTCTCGATTCCAAAGGTGGCCAGCCGCATCTGGGTGTCGGCAGGCATATCCTTCTTGGCGATGTGATACACCGTAATCTTCTTTTGCGTATCCACCGGCAGGGTGTTCAAGTAGTCGATACGAGTATGCAAGGGCGGAATGCCCGCTTCGTGATAGATGATATCGTAATGCCAGGGAAAATCATTGAGATCGCGAAAGCGAGTATCTGTGAGTACGCCCTTTGCCTGCAATTCCTTGAATTTCTCCGGTTCGTTCAAATGATCGGAAGAATACACAAAGCTCTGATC
>JAGRNC010000696.1 GCA_020440935.1 Leptospiraceae bacterium
CAATCTGGGGACGATGGGGCCTGGAAGATCAGGGATAGAGCTTGGAGCGAAAGGCAAGGATCTGATGCCAATGATGATGCAGAACAAGAGCGATATGGCATATTACAACAGTGCAACCGCTGAAAAAGCCATGATGATTAGCTTCAAGGCAGAAGAACAGATGCTGGCCCTGATGGCCAGAATGGACCCAAATCTGGCCAAAATTGCGAATGGGATTATGACTGCTGAGGGTGCCCTGTTCGATCTGGTCAACAAGGGAATCGATGGGATGGAAGAGATGATAGAAGTCGGTAGGGAGCTTATTGATAAAATACAGAATTTCAAAATGCCGAGCCTCAGTGACGTATTCTAATCCTGCTTACCATCTATAAGATGTCCGTAATCACTACTCCTCCGCTATCTTCTTCTGGATTTTCTCTTTCATCTTGTCGATGCGTGAGAACGCTTCGCTCAGAGGGTCAAGGCCAGCCCTGGATATTGCGCTGGCCATTCCTTTCGGTAGTATAGAAAGAGGTTCGTCAGCCTTGATTCTGTCCAAGATTTCCAAGCGCAGGGTTTCTTGGGCGCGGCGCGGGAGTCCCCGGAGGTCGCCCAGGAGTGCTTCCGACGCTACCAGAAACCATTTCTGGTCCGGATACAGGTTGTCCAGGCTCTGGTCCCCCGGTAGAACGTGAAACTTGTTCAGCAGGTAGAGATCCATTAGGATGTCCGGATCCTTGAGGGTGTTCTGCAGGTCGCTGGCTATTTTTTTTTAGCGAGGCGAAGAATTCCGCCTTTTTCTCGCCAAACTTCTCAAAGACGTTCTGGACGAATTCCGGGTCTGGATGGTCCATCCAGTCTTTTAGTTGGTCCAGATCCCCGGGCTTTTCTCTGATCGCAATGTTGAGCGTTTCGGCCATGACCGTGTATTGGTAGGTCATACTCGGGATGCTCTGCAATGGCATTCCCTGGAGTCGGCGCGCAACATTCAGGTCGATGGTCAATTCATCTTTCGGCAACGGAATCAGCCCAAAGAAGGTATAGCCATCGACGGTGATGGAAAAGTCTCTGCGGGGATTCAGGATATTCATTAGTTATGTGCCTCCAGGTATTCGATGTCTCGCAAGACGAATTGGACACGCTGGCCAGAGAGTTCATTATTTGAGATATTGAATCCTCTCGTATTGATGTGGCCGATGGCGTTTGCAATTCGCTTGCCGGTGGACTTCTCATTGAATTCGAAGAAGTACGGCGCGCTGGCCGCAACCGGGCTGGATGTGTCGATAGGAATTACACCTTCTGTCCCTCGCTGGGTTAGAATATGAAATTCCATGGACAGGCTACCGTCCCATCGCGTCGATTTGAAGCCTCTTGGTTTCCAGAAACCGATTGCTTCAACAGGTTGCTGGTTTACGTTTTCCTCGATGTCGATATTCTTTCCGAAACCGACGGCCTGGCCATTGATTTTGATGGTGGCGTCGCATCCGGTCAGGACTGAGGGGTTTTCCAGTGTAATAGCCATGTTTTAAGCTCCTATTGAATGAAACGGTTACGATGTCGCGGTCCCTCGGACAACGTCCAGGTTCAGCAAGCTGAATATGTAATCCAGGGAGGTTACGAGTTTCCCATCCGGGAAAACGAAATAGATGACATTGCCAT
The DNA here is from genome assembly GCA_020440935.1 of Leptospiraceae bacterium. Lineage (GTDB taxonomy): Bacteria > Spirochaetota > Leptospiria > Leptospirales > Leptonemataceae > UBA3465. Next base: position 1,639 of record JAGRNC010000696.1, read on the forward strand.
CCCGACTGATGGTGAAATCCCGCTTCCATGCGGGCTCTCCAGTGTAGATATTGCGAGTGAGCCATCCGAAATTGA
>JAGRNC010000697.1 GCA_020440935.1 Leptospiraceae bacterium
TGGCAGTGAGCTCGCGATAAGGATAGTATACATAGGTGCCCCCATCGGGATGCACCCAGAAAAGACGAAAGAGCCACATAACGTGGTCCAGACGAAGAAATCCATCTTCAATCATATTTGCGCGAAGAAGATCTCGAAATGGTCGAAAGGCCCGTCGCTGCAGTACCAGCGGATTCCATACACCAATTCCCCAGTCCTGCCCGCGAGGAGCAAACAGATCCGGCGGCGCACCGGCTCGTGCATTTCGAGCAAACAATTCAGGATCCGCCCGATGATCGGCGCCGTCGGTGGCCACACCCACCGCCACATCGGTGTACAGGCGCATACCGCTGGTCGCAAGCTCCGAGCAAACGAAGTCAAATTGGTCCCTGGCCGCCCAGAAAAGGTATTCGTAGAATCCGATTCTACCCGAATATCGCTGCCTCAACTCGGCATCGGTTTTTCCTACCCTCCAGGCTCTATCCTCATCGCTACCATTTTCTTCCAGCTCCAGAAGTAATTCAAAGACTGCATGTTCGTGCACTTCGGGATTCTTACGAAAGTATTGCTGCATCCGGTCTTTTCGGGCATGCACCTCTGGATCGCCGCTGCTCTGGAAAGCATGATAGGCCTTTTCCAGAAGGAATAACTTTCGGCTCATGGATTCTACGTAATCGATCTTTCCGTCTTCCGGAAGAAATGCCTGCGATTTCAGCAACGCTTCTCCATCGGGCACCGATCGCCATTCGGGAAGTAGATCGCATGCAATGTAAAACGGATGCACCTCTTTTCTCGTAGATGGATAATACGGGCTTCGCAGTTCCGGCCGATTGAGAAACAATGCATGAAGCGGCGAAAGCCCAATAACCCTGTATCCATCTTCGCAAAGCTTTTTGCCCAGCTCCAACAAATCGCGAAAATCGCCCGCGCCCAGGCTACGCGAAGAATGGATGCTGTAGAGCTGCAGAGTAACTCCTATTTCGCTTTCTTCGCTCTGATCCGCCACATAGGCATGGTCCGGCGCAATCACCAGCAGGCCCCGGTCCACGGTAATGCCAGCATTCAATAGTTCTAATGTATAATACCCGATTTCCAGATCCCCGGGAATAGGCATGCGATACATCTGATACCGAATATCGTCCACCACTGTGCCGGGTTGCTTCCAACGCAAGTCCAGCGGAATTCTACGAATGCTTTCGCCGGTTTCCAGCAGAATTGTAATGGCATACCCTGCCAGATCTTCGCCGTCCGGAAGCCGAAGCACCAGAAAGGCTTCGCTGGCATCCAGTTCGCTCTTGTAGGCCACCACGCAAGAATCCATGGGATCATTCCATAGACTGCGTTTTCGGTCCAGGGAAACCTCATCGGGACGGAAGCCTTCGTGCAGGTCGGGCAGAATTTCGCGAATCATGCGCTCCAATCGCAGCCCCTCCAGAACATGGCGTTTTCCGGTAAGATCGCTAAACTCTCGCACTATTCCTAGACTGTCCGCAAGAGTGCGCAGCGCGGGTTCTCTGGATTTGCGATCTAGCTCGCGGTCCAGCCAGCCGGGTTCGGCCTCGAAAAAGCAAATCCCCTCCGGACCCAGAGTAAACCAGAATCCAGGATCCATTTCGGTTTCCTCAAGCGAGTCGACTCCGTTGTCTGGATGCTGTCCTTCCGAGCAAAGAGCACATTTCCATCGTGCAGCAAAAATTGTGGGGATGCGAAACCGGATAGCCGTATCCC
>JAGRNC010000698.1 GCA_020440935.1 Leptospiraceae bacterium
AGACATAATCCGCTATATTTTCACGTCGTCAGGAGCCAAAATCATGAAATGGATTGACCGGGTTGAGGTGTTTTCAACTTTGTCAACGGGCGGATAGATGGGGAAGCTTTCAATAAGCTTCGCAATCCTCACATTGATACTCTGTGCATTGGTGGGTTCTGTGGCAGGATCACTATTGCACCGGGTTTTTGGGCTGGTCTTTCTGGATATCAGTCTGACCGGGGAGCCGCTCACTGTAGCAAAGGATTTTTATCTAATAAAGAGCCTGGAAGTTACAGTCACTCCAGCCGCAATCTTAGGATTGCTGGCAGGTGGCTGGCTTCTATATAAGAAAGGAAAGAATTAATGTCGACCATCTCCATGAAAACACTGCTGGAAGCAGGCGTACACTTCGGACACCAAACCCGAAAATGGGATCCTCGCATGGCTCCCTACATTTTTACCGCTAGAAACGGAATTCATATTATTGATCTGCAAAAAACCGTTCAGATGGCCAAAACCGCTTATGAAGCGTTGCGGGAAGCTACGCACCGGGGAAAGAAAGTCCTCTTCGTAGGTACCAAAAAGCAAGCCCGCGGCGCCGTAGAAAGAGAAGCCAAGCGATGCAAAATGTTCTACGTGAACACTCGCTGGCCCGGCGGACTGCTTACAAACTGGAATACTGTTAAGAAATCCATCGCACGTCTGAAAAGACTGGAAGCAATGGAAGAATCCGGCACCTTCGAGCAAGAAGCACGGACCAAAAAAGAAGTGCTGATGCTGCAGCGGGAGCTGGACAATCTGCGAAAGAACCTCTCCGGAATCAAGGATATGCTTACTCCTCCGGATATTCTCTTCGTAATTGATCCGAGCAAAGAATCCATCGCCATTCGTGAAGCGCGCAGCCTGGGAATCAAAATCTACGCTGTAGTGGATTCCAACTGCAACCCGGAAGTTGTGGATTATCCCATTCCCGGTAACGACGATGCCATCCGCGCCATTTCGCTCTTTCTGCAAACCATGGCAGATGCAATCATCGAAGGAACCGAAGGTATCGTAGGAACATCCGAGTTTACCGATGACGATGAGCAATTCGATCCGGATTCCATCCCGGTAGATTCCATCCGCTACAAAGGCGAATACGACGAATCTGGCGAATTTATTGAAGATGCTCCCATCGCTGCAGGATCAGCCGAACCTGTGGTAGATGAAGAAGCCAAAGCCTATATCAAGGGCGACGAAGAAACCGAAGAAGAGGGATAAAATGGCTGCCGTTACTACTGATCAAATCAAAGAACTCCGCGAACTAACAGGCGCGGGAATGATGGATTGCAAGCGTACTCTGGAAGAGACCTCTGGCGATCTTCAGAAGGCAGCCGATGCATTGCGTTCCAAAGGCTTGGCCAAAGCAGCCAAGCGTATGGGTCGCGATACCTCGGTCGGTCGTGTATTCTCCTATATTCACGGCGAAGGCAACATTGGAGTGCTACTTCAGCTAAATTGCGAAACCGACTTTGTAGCTCGAAACGATGATTTTGCGCAACTTGGCAAAGATCTTTGTATGCAAATCGCCGCCCAGGCCCCGCTGGCAGTAACCGCCGATGAGATCCCCGCAGAAGAAGTGGAGCGGGAAAAGCAAGTAGTGGAAGCACAGCTCAAAGAAGAAGGCAAAAAGCCCGAGCAGATCGAGAAGATTCTTCCCGGAAAGCTCAAGAAATTC
>JAGRNC010000069.1:0-7149 GCA_020440935.1 Leptospiraceae bacterium
TGGCCACGATGATGATGACTCCATCGTCCACACCTTTGCGACCGAGCTTCCATTTGTCGGCCAATCGAATGGAGAAGTCTTCGATGGGAATTCCATCGAGCGTGGGAATGATCAAGATTCCAATTTGTGATCCTTGATCATTTTGTAGCGCCAGGATTTTGGACTCCAGGGATTGAATCTCCGAATCCGTAAGAGTTCCGGTCTGATCCATGACCGGTCGTTCCAGATCGGGTAGAGGTACTTCCTGAGCAGACAGCGAACCGACAAAAAAACAGACGGCTACAAGAAAGATTCTAAGGCAGGGAATAATCGGACGCACAACTAATCCCTACAATATCACCGGCTTATCGGATAGCTCATTCTTATCGCCTTCGCGGTAAGGAAAGAAGCCAGCAAGGATTTCTGTGATCCTCGCAATACCAGCAATCACTCCTTCCTTATATTTGCCGGAACGAAAGCTCGCTTCCATCTCCTGGCAAATCTTTTCCCAGGCGCCTTCGCCTGCCAATTTGTAGATACCCCGATCGGCTACAATTTCAATGTCTCGATCCGCCAGAAGCAAATAGATCAGCACTCCATTATTCTCTTCCGTGTCCCAGACTCGCAAATCCCCAAAGACTTTTAGCGAGCGCTGACGAGCGTTTACTTTCTTAATCACATGAATGGGATCGAGCGAAGCCTCCACTGCGAAGCACAGTTCGGCTCGATGCTTCTTTTCGGAGCTTGCGATCGCTTGCTGAATTTCTTGCATGTCCTTTTCAGGAAAGTAGCTGGAAACCTTCCAGCGGGGTGTAAAGAGGTGCTTGAGTAGTCGGGACATGTTCAACTCCGTCGAAAAAATAAAGAAGGCCCGAGCAATAGCCGGGCCTTTCAAAAGGTAGACGTACGATCCAGAATGCCCTTTTAGAGGTCAATCTCGGGCGGTTTGGACATCTCCTCTTCGTTTTCTACCTTGAATGTTTCTTTGGTCTGGTAACCAAAAATCTTTGCGGTCATGTTCGTGGGAAACTGGCGAATGGTGGTGTTATAGTCCTGCACCGATTTAATAAACCGATTCCTGGCTACGGTAATGCGATTCTCCGTTCCCTCCATTTGCGCCTGCAAATCTCTAAAGTTCTGATCCGATTTTAGCTCTGGATAACGCTCTACCGTTACCATCAGTCTGCTGAGGGCCTGGCTAATCTCACCCTGCGCTTGCTGAAATTTATTGAATGCCTGCGGATCATTGATTAGTTCCGGCGTTGCCTGTATGCTGGTAGCTTTGCTACGCGCTTCGGTGACGCCGACCAGCACTTCCTTTTCCTGAATGGCGAACGCTTTTACCACCTTCACGAGCTGGGGAATTAGATCCTGTCGTCTTTTGTACTGGTTGAGCACCTCGGCCCAGGAGGCCTTCACCTGCTCATCTTTCATCTGGATATCATTGTATCCACAACTGGTCCCTGTGTACATAAGAACCAATAGAATAGTTGCAAGGAATCCTGTTCTTTTTATCGATCTCATATATGGCTGTCTCGCGATTCTAAAATCGCCCAGAGAATAGTCAAAATTAGCGGCGAGGTCAACCAAAAAATGCCGGAGCAAGGGGTACCTGGACAGACCGGGCAAGTATTAAACGGCGATACCATCGCCCAGCTAAAGAATAACCTACTTAGCTATGTGTCCGGATCGCTGCAGGATATTCTGCCGAGGGCAATCATTACACTGGGAATTATCCTGTTTGTGCTTTTGCTTCGGTTCTTATTGCTTAGAATTGTTTCCAGGCGTAACCGAAACCATGTGGGTCGACTGCGCTGGCGAACCAATACCTTCTATTTTGCCATATTCTTGATCCTGCTTCTGGGTTTTCCGATCTGGCTACCTTCCCTGCGATCCGTGGCCACGGTCATCGGACTATTTGGCGCGGGAATCTTGATTGTGTTCAAGGAAATATTCCTGAATCTTTCGGCCTGGTTTTATATCATGATTCGCCGACCATTCGAGGTTGGTAATCGGGTCTCGATGAATGGAGTCATAGGCGATGTAATCGACATTCGGCTGTTCGAATTCACCGTTATGGAAGTTTCGCCGCGAAGCATGGGAGGACAAAGTACCGGCCGAATCCTCCACCTTCCGAATGCTTTGCTCTGGACCCAACCATTGGGAAATGCAAGCAAAGAGTTTTCCTTTAACTGGAATGAGATACGCGTGCCCGTTAAATATGGATCCGATTGGAAGACGGCGGAAAAAATCCTGGAAGACATAGCATCCTCCAGCACCGAATTAATATCGGATTCAGACCGGCGCATCAAGAATTCGCAGGAAGAGTATGCGATTTACTTTGCCCGATTGCATCCGGGTATCTTTGTGGAATTTCAGGGGGGCGCGGTGGTGCTTACTTTGCGCCATTTATCGGAGCCACGCACCCGCCGAATGACCGTGGATCGAATCTGGCGCGAGATTCTGGGTCGATTTCAGGCAGCGGGCATTGAGCTGGAATCGGACTATCATGAACCGATTGCCGATGGGCCTTGATATTTGCCCCTCCTCAGAAGAAGTATCCAAGCCCGACAGCGACACCGAAATTCGGAGCCGATGAATGGAAATTTACAGTAGTTGGAGATCACAATGTTTCGTCGCATTTTGAATGGGATTCTGAAATACTTCAAGAAAAAGGACTCCGAGGACTATTCAGCGGTGCGGATTGCTATTGCATTGATTCTAATCGCTATCATAATGGGCGCTCTCGCATTTCGACGAAATTACGAAACGGTGCATCCGCATCGCGGCCCGATTGTCGAAGCGGTCTATGGTCTGGGCACTGTCACGGCCGATCGCACTTACAATGTGAAGACCGGTGTATCTGCCCGGATCGAAAAAATCTACGCCCGACCGGGAGATTCCGTTTCCGAAAACGCCCCTTTAATCCGCACAGATTCCCTTTTGTTTCGCGCTCCTTTTGCCGGCATGGTCACTTCCATGAATTTCGAAGAAAACGAAATCGTTATGCCCGGCAACCCAATCCTAACAATGCGCACGGTCGACAAACCGCACATTGAGCTGGTTATGGACCAGGAATCGGTACTTCGCATTCGCCCCGGATTACGTGCCGAATTGAGCTTTGAAACTCTTCGCGCAAAGAAGATAGAAGGGGTGGTAAGAAGAGTATACTCGTCAAAAGGCGAATTCATTGTAGAAGTAGAATCGTCGGAGATGCCGGAGGAGGTGCTTCCGGATATGACGGCCGACGTAGCCATAGAAGTGGCGCGACGCGATGACGCTCTTCTGATCCCGCAGAAAGCGGTGCAGCGTGGCCAGGTAATCGTAATTCGCCATGGTCTGCGAAAGCGAATCCCGGTTTCTATTGGCGCAGCCGATGCCGAGTGGGTCGAAATACTGGGCGATGACATAAGCACCGATGATACCATCGTAGTACCGGTGAAATAAATGCTCTTTCTAGCCGGCCGACAACTTCTCGATCGATTGCAGCAAAGCATGCTCACTTTGACGGGCATCGCTCTGGGCACGGCGGCCTACGTAATGTTCTCCGGCATCATGCTCGGATTTCAAGATCAGATTGTAGACTTATTGGTTAATACCGATGCGCACATTCGTATCAGTCCGCGCGATCAGCTACGAAGCCCGGAGACCTACGAAGGAGTGTTCTTTCCTGAGTCCAGAGTTTCCTGGATTACGCCGCCATCCGGGATGAACACCGCGGACCATCTATCAAATGTTTATGGATGGTATCAAAGACTGGAGGCCGATCCCCGAGTGGCCGCGTTTGCGCCGCAGCTAAATCAGCAAGTGATGGTAGGCAATGCAAGTTACTCGGTGGCCGCGGTCCTTTTTGGAGTGGAACCCGCCCGACAGCGATTGGTCAGCAACATGGAAGCAAATTTACTGGAAGGTTCGCTGATGGAACTAAGCCGGGGAAATTCGCTGGCAATCATAGGTAGCCGACTGCAGCGCAATCTGGGCGTTCGATTGAATGGCCGAATCCAGATTGTTACGCCCACAGGAAAGCGGGCCTATTTAAAGGTTGTGGGAATCTACGAGTTCGGAAACAGCCAACTGGATCAAGGATTCATCTATACCGACATCCACACAGCACAGGCGCTGTCCGATTCTTCTTCCTTTATTACCGACATCGTGGTCCGACTGCACGATGTGAGTCAGGCAGCCGAAGTGGCCACGCAGTGGTCCCAGTTTACTCGGGATAAAGTGGAATCCTGGGACCAGGCAAATGAGAGTCTTCTTTCCGTTTTTCAGATGCAGGATGTAATTCGCAGTTCGCTTACCGCCGTGATCGTCTTGATCATCGCTTTTGGAATCTACAACATCTTGAACATGGTGGTATTCCAGAAACAGAAGGAAATTGCAATCTTGCGATCCATCGGCTTTGATCAGAAAGATACCATCCAGCTTTTCCTGATTCAAGGCCTCATTCTGGGCGTGCTGGGTTCCCTGGCCGGCTTGCTCATAGGTTTTCTTGGCTGCCTGTACATCTCAACGATAAGCATTGGCGGGGAAGACACCATACGGCAGATGCTGGTGAGCTACAAGCCATCGATTTATATCTTTGGATTCTCGATCAGCGTCACCGCAGCAGCTCTGTCCAGCTTCCTTCCAGCCCGCCGGGCGGCAAAGCTGCAGCCTATTGAAATCATTCGAGGAGCGGGCTAGAAAAGCCAAACGGCAGCCCTTTTACTACCTCATGGACATTCAGATCCACGAACTTATCAAAGCCTTTGATCCCGGGCGCCCTATTCTAAAGGGACTGAATCTGACGATTTCAGACGGCGAATTTGTATCCATCACCGGACGATCGGGTTCGGGAAAGTCCACCTTTCTATATTGCGTCAGCGCGCTGGATACTGTGAGCTCGGGCCAGGTTCGCATTGGGGGACGGGATATCCATGCACTGGATGAAAGAGAAATCCATCGATTCAGAAATGAAGAAATGGGATTTGTGTTTCAGTTTCACTATCTACTGCCCGAGCTTACAGCGCTGGAAAATGTTCTGATGCCTGCGAGAAAACAGAACAAACAGGATTCCATGCGCGACGACGCACTTGAGCTAATGGAGAAATTCGAAGTCCTGCATGCGAAAGATCGAAAGCCATCGCAAATGTCCGGTGGGGAGCAGCAGCGAGTGGCCATTGCACGAGCGCTAATCATGAAGCCCTCGCTCTTATTCGCCGATGAGCCCACGGGCAATCTGGATTCCGTAAACGGCCAGACCGTACTATCGATCATCGAGCAGATCAATCATGAGATGGGAGTTACCGTATTAATGGTAACTCATGAGCCGGATTACGCCGCGATGGCCCATCGCGAGTTGGAATTCTCGGACGGAACAATCATCAAAGATCGAATCCACCGAAAACGGAAATAATGCCCTCAGGGCAGGACCGTGCCGCTATTTGCTTTTGCTCTGAACCGGGCAAGCCATGCTCGTTTCCGCTGCATCCCGGCGCATGAATTCGCGCGCGATTGGCTAGGCCCTAATTGTACGGATTATAGGGATCCTTATTTTCCCCCGATCGCGGAAACCGGCCCGAATCGTCAGACGATGGCTGCGACGGCGGACCAAAGCGATCCGGATCTGACGGGGCGCTGGTGTCGCCAGAATCGGAAGCAGTGGATGGCTGATCTCCGCCTGGAGCGGGCGAGTCGGTGGATGGAGACCCAGTCGCTGGACCAAAGGCATCCGATGGGCCCTGTGGCGTCGTGCCCGGGGACACATAAGTGCCGCGCTTATTTCGCTCTTCGTAGTTGGGCGAAATCTGCTGCTTAACCGATTCTGTAAGAAAGAGCTCAATTACGGCCCCTTCAAAGCAGAACTGTAGACCGTAAGCCACCGGCATTGCAATGAACATGATAAGTAAATAGATCAGTATCATCGGGGCTACAGCCGCCTCTGCGGCGCCGCCAGGATCTAGAATGGCTCCCATGCCTACGAACAAGAATAAGCCACCCATATAAGGGATCATTACGACAAGGCCGGGGATCAGATACATTAGCAGCCGGGTAAAGAATAAGGAAATGCCCTTGCCGCGAGTGATTCGCCAGGAAGCGCCAAAGGATTCCCATGCGCCCAGCCCAAGCTCGTAGATTAATGGATATACCAATTGAAGCCGACCAAGCAGATAATTTGCGCCCAGCCCGAAAACGGCGAACGCCCCAAAGAATACGAACAGGAAAATGTCGTCTTCGCTCATACCCGCGAATAGGTCCTTCCCTGCATTAATAGATTCCACGGCGGCGCCCAATGAAACAGCCATGACAGCCGATGCAATGCCATAGATTGTCATAAGAATTAGGCCTGCGGCCACAAAGAACAATGAGTAAAGCAACCCGGCCACAAAGACACCGCCGAATTCATTGAAAGGACGGAATAGGTCTTCCAGCCGTCCTTTCCCTTTTACGGCAGAACTGCCATAGCTCATCATGCCCGCAAAAAGATGAGGAAAGATTGGAAACGCCAGGCAGAACAAAAGATAAGCACAGGTTACCATAATGTACCAGACAAAGGCTGATATAGAACTGACGAAGAAGGAACCAAAGAAAGCGCGGAACCCGGTACTTATGGCCTTTCCCAGAGAAAATTCCACACCTTCTTGAATCAAAGATGTGTCAAGCGTGGCTCGGGAGACCTGGTAGGGGTTCTGATGTTCTGCCATAAGGAGCCTGTTTATTAGATTTGTGCTGAAAGATCAATTTTTTTGTGCAACGGCCGAGCAAAAGCGCCGATGGTTCTAGCATGGGACCAGGTATAGAAAGAGTTGAGACTCGGATAAGAGACATAATGCAGAAGTTTGATCAGTACAATGCGGTGCCGCAGCTGAAGAAGGAAAGCCAGCAGCCTGCGGAGATGACTCCGGGTTCGGAGGCGGGCCAGCCGCTACCCCGCCAGGCTTCCAATGGAAACCCTTCCCATTTTCAAAAGATCTTAAATGCACTGATTGATGAAAAATCCGAGGACTACGGCATTTCCCCTGACCTGGTGCGAGCGGTAATGCAGACCGAATCCGCTGGTAACCCCGATGCGGTATCTCCCGCAGGGGCCCAGGGATTAATGCAGCTCATGCCGGATACAGCTCGAGCTCTGGGTGTTGATCCCACCGATCCAGTGCAAAACCTGGATGGTGGAATCCGGTACTTGAA
>JAGRNC010000069.1:7159-10276 GCA_020440935.1 Leptospiraceae bacterium
GCCATGCAAAGTAGATTTGGAAGTCTGGACCGGGCCCTGGCGGCGTACAATGCCGGCCCGGGAGCGGTGGAAAAATACGGTGGCATTCCGCCTTACAAAGAGACTCAGAATTACGTCAAAAAAATCACGGACATTCTGAACCAGTCTCGTTAAATGAGCAGGGATGATTCGAAGAATCATTAAAGTCTACGGCAAGCGCTACGCTCCCCTACTGGCATGTCTGTTATTTCTGGCATGTCCGGAAAACGACGAAGATGCGCTGATGCTCCATATCTACCATTCCCTTAATGAGGAAATTGCCAGTGCCGTAGAAGGTACGGAAATTCCAGCCGAATATCTGGCTGCGCTCATCTCCCTGGAGTCGCATCCTGCAGGCAACCGAGACAGCCAGCGATTTGAGCCAGGAGTGTACGAACGCCTACTGGATTTGAAATACTCCGGCGAGCCATTCGGATACATTCCCAGAAACCAGGTGCAGGACCTGAGCGACGACAAGATCCATCAACTGGCCACCAGCTATGGTCTGACCCAGATCATGGGTTACCATTGCTTGCAGCTTGGATGTTCCATCGATGACCTAAAAGGCGAGTTTCATTTGATGTGGGCGGTGGCCTACATTCGGGAGCATTATGGAAAGAAAATCGCAGAGCGCGATTGGGAGGCCTGCTTTCGAATTCACAACACCGGCCGCGCCGACGGTACCACTTCCCGCAAGGACTATGTGGAACGCGGACTCAAACGGATGGAATACTACCACAAGTGGATGGAAAAGCAGGGCAGCGTACTCTAAGTTGGAATCCGGCATACCGCGCCGGTGTGGCCGGCCCTGAAACGACGCTGAAGAGCCGGTTTTTTGCCTGAGAGCAGATTCCCGATCTTAATCTTCCGGATCGAATCCCAGCCTGCCGGCGCCTCGAATGGCCAGCACCAGACAGTTCACAGCCAGAAGAAATGGATACTCAAACTTAACCTGGTCGTCCCCGGAGTTCAGATTAAACAGCTCAATGATATTTGCTCCGTGAGCCACGAAGGAAACGCCAAAGAACCAGCATGCAATGAATAGTGCGCTTTCCCGTACCTTGAAACCAAGTATTAGAAAGATAGCCAGCAGGTTTTCTACGATTAGAGTACCGATTCCCACAATGTAGTTAAGCGGAAAACCAACGATATTCTGTGCGATGGAATCTAGAAAGATTGGCACGTGGAACAGTTTTGGAATTCCATGCGCGAGCAGGAAAATGCCTGTGACCCACCGCAACAATGTGGGCGCGTAGGGGGCATAGGGTTTCAGGATATCTTTCAGGGTTCCAAGCATGATTCCCTCATGCCCGCCACCCCACTGGGGGGCAAATAAAAAAGGCGACCCTGGGGCCGCCTTTTTTCCCGTTCAAAGGGAGATGGATTATTGATTAATCTGAGCTTCTTCAGCGGCCGCTTCGAAAGCGCGTTGTCCGCCAGGAAATTTCAGATAACCAACACACTGGCAATCTTCCCAGGTCTCATTTCCGCCCGCTTCTACGCAGGTTCCGGAGCGAGAATCCAGGGAACAGCAGTCATAAAGACCAATACCTTTAATCTTACCGCGTGATTGAGTAACGATGGCATATCCTGTGGACTGACCATCGGCTACGCCAGACGCTTGTTCCAGGTAATCACCAATGATTTTAGATAGTCCGTCGCCTGCTACAAGGTCGCGAGCGGCACGACGGCAAGTGGTTTGCTTCATCGCAATACTACCATTCTGGATAGCCTGATTGGATGCACGAGCTGAGAACTTCAGATACAGATAGTCTTTGTTATCGTCGTCTGTACAGTACTGAGCGGGGCTCAGACCTTCCAGAGCCTTAGCTGCATCGGGAGCACAGGCCCAACCTTCGAATACCCATCCATCGCTTCCCACTGTCGTGGCATCCCGACGGGCATCTCCATAACTACAGTAAGAGATGGCGAGTACTGCTAATATTGCGGGTATCAAAACTTTTTTCATTTTCGGAAACTCCTTACCCCAAAAAGTGTTCTGCCATAAAGCAGACATTCTATCATGCTACATTCAGTTAGAAGAGGAGGCCGGTCTGCAGTTCAATTTTTTTTCATCCTCTCTCGGGAAAAATATCAGAATTCCAGTGAAATGGATCGGCTCCCTGCTTGGTATTTCTCTTATTCTGTTGCTTGTACCTTACTGCAGGACGTTTCTGGGAGAGTGTAACGGTTGGGATGACTTCTACCCCACCGATTTTGAGTTTAAGGAAACTCTTTCCACCGCCACTCTTCGCTCCGGCGGCTGCTACCCGGATTCCTGGATTCAATCCGGCCGATTCACAGTAAACGAGCTCGATGGAGTCTCTGTCTCCTCTGACCTGGCGCTGCGTGTGGACTGCGAAATGCGGGCCGATTTCCCGGAGTCCTCCGATTCCATCACCGGTCCTTTCCGATTCCTGGACTTGAGCCACGGTCGCCGAATAAAGATTGATCTGCAATTTATCCGAGACCGGGGACAATGCGGCATCGTGGTTCGTCCTGGCCGACTGGAGTACGATACATTTTATGCGCTCTATATGTTTCGCAGTCAGACCGATGGCTTCGATGAGCCCGATGTCTTCCAGGATCAAAAATGGAAATCCTTCCGAAACAAAATCGATAGCGAAGCTGATGAGCTATACCGGGATGCATTAAACCAGGCCGGCGCAATGTGGGGAGCCAGCCCAAATTCCTTTAGACTTATTCAGGCTTTCACCACACGGTCTTTTCGCGCGCTTAGCGTCCCTGCTCTGGGCTCTCGAAATTTGTATTATGCTGCATTGCCTTCCATCCGGCTGCTAGAACCGGAGAACATTCCTTCCGCGCGGATTGAAGTAAGCCCGGTCTTATTGGATCTGGAGACTTCGGGCGAAACGGAAAGCTCCCTTGATCCAGCGGCATTGTTGTCACGCAATCGATCCATCCTCCTGACATTGCGTAGATTGGAAGAATCCACCGGTTTGCGCCTTAAATTTGCTCTTGTTCCCGAGCCCTGTCGCAGCGCATCGGAAGACTGCCGTTTGCGCGGCACTTCGCCGGACGGGCAGCTGTTAATTCCATTTCTGGTTCCTCCAAATTCGACTTCATGGAAGCAACTGG
>JAGRNC010000006.1 GCA_020440935.1 Leptospiraceae bacterium
GGGAATCGTCATCGATCAGGCGGGCAGCTTTCTATGTCTTTCTACATCCGGTCTATTGCTTCTGATGACTCGAGCAAGACCAACCATTGGTTCGGAGGCCTCGGTCGACTGGAAGGAGATGGGAAGGCGTATCGTTCGTTTCCCTCCATTCATAGCTCTTGCTATCGCCCTATTGCTGCGTGCTATTCCCTATCCGCCCCTGGCCCTGGAAGTGTTGGACCGTATTGGGAGCACACTAACGCCTGTGGCCATGGTTGCGGTGGGGTTCCAGCTACAGTTTCAGGGATTTAACGGCCGACGTGGACTTCTTCTGGGTTTGTTGTTTCGACTAATTATCGCGCCGGTACTTGTAGGTTGCTGCGCCTTCCTAATCCACAGCGAATATTTATTGGCCCATAACCCCGAACACTGGATTCTAAGAATCACCGTATTCGAAGCAGCCATGCCACCCATGATAACAGCCGGCATCCTTTGCATGCAGTATGATCTAGAAAGCAAGCTTGTGGGTATGATGCTTGGCATTGGCATACCAACGTCGCTGCTTACACTCTGGATTCTGGCATCCTTTTTAACCTGATCAAAAATTTCCGGAAGCGCCCCCACCGCCAAAGTCGCCTCCGCCTCCTTTAAAATCGCCCCCGGAAGAACCCGAGCCAGACCCGCGCGAACCACCGGAACCCTGGCCGGCATTTGCTATGGCGCCTTTGGCTCCTGCTGCCGCAAGAATGGCCAGCGGGGCTAGCAGATAGAGAAGTGCGATGCCCCAGTAAGGCGGGAAATCCGAAGCGCCGGTCAGTCGTTGTCCAAGAAAGAAAGTGGCAAGAAAACCAAGGAATGCATAAGCGCAGCCCAGCATTGGTAGATATGCGATGCCCGGCACTTGCCCTCGCGGGAACAGATTCAGTACAAACATATACCCAAATAAAAGAATAAGCGGCAGAACGGGAGCGAGGACAAAGTGCCAGCGCCAGCTAATGTCTGCATTTGTCGTAGCAAAGCGATAGAGAAGATAAATACCCACCGGAACCAATCCGATTAGAAGCGATAGAAAGTACTTTAGCGCAAACTCCAGAACGTAATCGGCGGTAGCTTCTTCGTACAGATCGCGTATTTCGTATAGATAGGGGTGGTTGATCCGCTGAATATATCGGTCCGCGAAAGCATTCACCAGGGCAGGAAGAGGTGGATTCACTGGATTTCGTTCAAAGTCCAGTGTTGACCAATCAAGCTTTCTGGGATTTGCATCGTCCATAGCTTCGTAGCCCATGGAAATGAATTCGTAGCTAAATTCTTTATCCTGGAATTCGATTACTTCGCCTCCCAGAAACAGAAAGCCGTCGCAACCCTGGGTCGCTTCGCTGGACACTTCTTTGAATTCCTGGTAATTTGGATCGCCCAGTACAAAACAAATACTTTGGCCCGTAGCGCTACGGATCCGCTCTCTGGTTTCTAATAATTTTTGCGCAACGTCGTTTGAAATGCGGATAGCATCTGGAGAAGAGCCATCCGCGTTCGAATACTTGATAAACGGATCAGCGTAGGTAAGCCCGGGCAGCAAAAATAGGGAACCGAGCAATATCATGATCCAGCGTCGCATAGCATTTCATACAACGCTCCGGGGCCGAGTCAAGTAGTTGCCGCGGCAACCCTGTTGTGCAGAACAACTACTGGTATCCGTAAAACTCTTCGGTGTGGATGCGTTCCGGAAGCACGCCCATGGACCGGAGCGTATCCGATAAATCGCGCACTGCGGTGGGAGGGCCAGCCAGGTAATAATCGCTTTTCTCCGGATCCACCTGGTGTCGGCGAATCATCTCTGGATCGATGCGCCCGATCTCTTCATGCCAATCGCCGGGAAGATCGCCGGTCAAGGTAGGAACGTAAAAGAAACCTGGAGTCTGTGAAAGATGGAGCAGTTCGCTATGAAACAAAAAGGAATCGTAATTCCGATTGGATGCAATTAGAAGCAGTCCAGGTACGTTTTCTCCCTGCGCCTTTTTTGTGCTCAATGTGCGAATCATACTGTAAAGCGGCGTAATTCCAATGCCGGCCGCCAGAAAGACAATGGATTCGGTGGGGTTTTCCGGTAGTTGCAGCAATCCGCCGGCTGCGCTGGCAATTACTTGATCGCCGGGCTTCATTTCCAGCATTCGTTTTTTAAAATCCGATCCTGTATCGCGAGTAACAATATCCAGATGCGGATCCTGTTCGGCGGAGGCCACGGAGAATGTTCGACTTTCCGTTCTGGAATCTCGCGGAAATCGGATTTCAATAGATTGGCCTGCATGAAACTTAAAATTAGAGGGACGGTCGAATCGAAATAGAAAGCTACCTCGAGCTTTGACTTCGATGGAGTCCAGGGTGAGTATAAACAGCTGGTCAATCAGATTGCATGCGGTGTCCCGGTTTAGAGATTTAATCTCGTAGATTAGAAATTCGCCGGTCTTTCCCTTCAATGGCGCGCGAAAGGTGCGGCCCTTGCTAACATGCGGTTTGATGTGCTCATACACCGCATCGCTAACCAGAAGCGATGCGCCGGCTTTCTTTGTTTTGGATTCCAGGCGAGCGGCCATATTTACCGAATCGCCAATAAGAGTGAATGAAGCATTGCTATGGTGGCCAAGTTCGCCAACTACTACCGAACCATAATGGATGCCAATGCCAATGCGAAGGGAATAGTCCAGATGCTTTCTCGCATAACTATTGACCTCCTCTAATTTCGTTAGCATTTCAAGCCCTGCATTGACGGCGCGAATACAAATCGAAACCGGATCGGCTTCTTTTAATCCAAACGTGGCCATCAGTCCATCGCCAATGTATTTATCGATGATGCCCCCGTTGGAAAGCACCACTTCGCCCATCGCTTCGAAATACCGATTCAAGAGATGGATTACATCATAGGGAAGATTCTTCTCTGAAAAGGATGTGAAGTTCCGAATATCGCTGAACAGGATGGCAACGTTTTCTTCGCGACCAGTGGTGCGCACAGCCCGTTCGCGAACCGCAACGTAATCCGCATCGTCGAGGACCAGTCGACGAATGTGCACTGGTCCTCTGGGATGAGTCTGGCAGGCCAATCGGACATTGCTTTCCAGGCCTCGACGTCGGGAAAGGGATCGTTCCTGTTCATTTCTGGGTTCCAAATTCTCCAGGCCATCCAGTACCAGGACGCGGCAGGTAGAGCACCTGGCCTTGCCGCCGCAAGCATGCATATGTTCCAGACCGTTTTTCAAAGATGTTTCCAGAATTGTGTCTTCTGCGTTGGCCTGAATCGGTGTATTGTTTTCGTAGCGGATTTCAATCATAAGAGTGCAGTGCGATCCGATCATAGACCTTTGTTTTCTAGTGGCCCGGTTTTCTGCCGGTAGCCCAAATCGAATCAATCCTGATGCATCAGACCAAAAAAGAGGTCGGTGGTCTTGCATTTTCCCGTTTTTGGGTAAAAATCTGCAGCGTGCCGGTCAGAGAACCAATCGGTATTTAACTTAAAGTCATCGTAGAAAAGGCCGAATCCAGATATGGGACGGATTATGCTTCGGACATTGGCGAAATATACCATTGTACAGTTCATCTGCTATGTGTGCATCGGGTATGCCGTATCTCTAGCGGCCGAAGAGCCTGCTTCCCTCTATAAAAAGCCATTTGAAATCTACAATGAGCAGACGATTTCCACCCTCGAAGGACAGTTGCAGACGCAGAATCCGGAGATCCTGGCCCAGGAAGTGGAGCGCCAGATTGCTCGCTATACATCGCAGTTTAATGCAGAGAAACGGATAGCCGCCGAGCGGAGTAGAGATCCTTCGGGTAATCACTGGGATGTGAATCTGGTTCGGCTGATTCAGATTGCCCGGAACCGGGAGCCGGGGGAGCGCTATTTTCTGGGGGACTCTCCCTATTTATATCGGCTTCATGTGCTACTGGGAAAATGCTATGAAAAGAGCGGCGATGTTCGCCGGGCCCTGGCCGAATATAACCAGGCGTTCCGCTACAATCCGATCGAAATTCCTGCCTCTAGAATGCTGCCGATCCGTATGCAGCAAACTTCGGGTCGGGAATCCAGCGAAGTGGAAAAGGTCTATCTTTCCATGCTCGATGGTTTCGCCGATTCGGATCGAATTGAGCAGGAAAGCAATGGAACCTGGAAGGCCGATGCCCTCCAATTTCGCAAGCTCATGCAACAATACACAGATCTCAAAAAGGATCTGGAACAACAACGAAAGCAGCCGGCGGTAGCCAGATCCATCTTGCTGAGGGGAGGGAATGCGAATCCCGCGGCGGAAGAAGCAAAGTTGCAAAATATGGAGAATCAAATGGATTCTCTTAAGAATCAGCTGGAACAAATTCGGAATGGTAGCTTTGCCCAATACAAAGCTCAGAAAGAACAGCAAACCGGCGATCTTGTATTTCAGATGGCGCAGCTTACCCGCCAGATCGAAAAGGACAACAAGCAGCTGCAACGACTGACCCAGAGATCCGACTTTTACGGCGACTCTCCCACAGTGCCCGAGCGAACCGAGTTATCGCAGTTCGTTGGCTATGGCATTCTTCTTGAGCTTGCCCATCGAATCGATCCAGAGCGCCTGGATTTTCTGGAAGCGCTTTCCATTGAGTATACGCGAAGTCGAAAAACCAGTTATGCTATCGAATTCGAGAAGCGATTTCTGGAACTGGCCGCAGCGGCAAACAAGTCCAATCCGGGCGCTGTGGAAGCGGATCGTATATCAAAGCGAATGAGTAATCTGGCCGGTCTTTATACCGATGAGCGGCGATACCTCAAAGCCATCGAAGTCTATGAGGAGCTCTTGAATCGAAATCAAGATAATACTCCTGGACGTAACCTTCTTTCGGAAAAAAGCCAATCCATTTATCATCTTGCGGAATTTTACTATGATCACACCGGGCAGTCTCGTCGTAGCCTGGAGCTTTACGATCAGGTGATGGCGGCGATTCCGGCTACGCCGGTGGATGACTTTTCGCAGGACATGGAAAGGCAGCGAATGCGATTTAGAATTCGAATCCATCAGGCCGATCTACAAAGAAAGATTCGTTACACCGACAGAGAAAAGCAATCCCTGGATGCTGCGCGTGAGATCTATTTTGAGGTGGAGAAAAGCCGCGATGCCATCGAAGCGGAGATGCAGAAGTTGAAAGAAGAAATTCTTTCTTTAAAACAGCAGCTTCGCACGAGCGATGATTCCGAGGTACGCCGTCAGTATTATCGCAAACTGTACATTGATCAACCAGCCATCCAGGAAAGACTATCGCAGGCACGCACTTCGCTGAAGGCCATGAACATCGGTCTGGCTCTGGAGCGTAGAGCTTTTCTGTATCTGCAAGATCATCAGTTTAATCTGGCCATCGACCGGTATAATGAAATGCTGAGTCGGGCGGATAGCCGGGCCGCATCCAGGGCCCGAAAGAACATTTTGCTGGTGAATCGCACTCTTGAGGATGGGATTCTGAGGACGCCGGAATTGCCAGCCCAGTGGTAAGCATTCCTTCGTGACAGTTCGAAGCACGGTTTCAGCCTGCCGTATAATGGAAGAGAATCCAAATCCGATGTTTGATCAGGGTCGAATGCTCACCTGGGCCGTTTTCGTTGAAGGTGGTCTGGGGCTGCTGGCCATCCTTCTGGGATGGCTTACCGGTTACAATCCGCTGGAGCTAATCCGTCTGGAATGGAGCGCTACCTTTGGGCTTACGCTTCTTGCCGTGGCTCCCATGATGATTCTATTTGTTTGCGTAAGTTACATTCCATGGAAGCCGTTCCGTTCCATTCGACAGCTTCTGGATTCCATCATGGTGCCGCTCTTTGGCGGACTGACACTGTTCGAATTATTCTGGATGGCTATGCTTGCTGGAGTAGGCGAAGAGTTGTTCTTTCGTGGGTTTCTGCATCTCTGGCTTACTGAGCAGGTCGGATTACTGGGAGCGGTACTCATCACATCGATTTTGTTCGGATTGCTTCACTGGATGACGGCCGTGTATGCCATAATCGCCGCCGCCATGGGGGCGCTGTTAAGCTACTGCATGCTGTTCTCGGATAACCTACTTTCATCCATATTAGTTCATGGAT
This sequence comes from Leptospiraceae bacterium, assembly GCA_020440935.1. GTDB lineage: Bacteria > Spirochaetota > Leptospiria > Leptospirales > Leptonemataceae > UBA3465. Next base: position 6,077 of record JAGRNC010000006.1, read on the forward strand.
TGTATGATTTTCTGGCCCTGTGGCTCTATTTACGGATAATCCATGGAAAATCGAGGGCGGGGCTACCATAGGAACCCGGGGCAGTTGCCGGTGAGCGACTGTACCGGCCCAGAGACGAAAAAAAATCCGAATAGTTCTAAAGAAAACGGGTTCTATGGCCCTGGAATTGGAAATCTGATTGCGGAAAAAGGCCCCATTCATGACTCTGAGCCAGTATGGCCACAAGGAATGACCAATTAAACAGTGTGATTGGACCGGGCTCGATTTTCGAAGGAAAATTCTATATTTCCGGCTCCCTCCGAATCGACGGAAAATTTGAGGGAGAAATCAAGACCGAAGATGAGCTCCACGTCGGTGAAACCGGCAAAATCAAAACCAACATCAATGCTCGTAATGTTACTCTTTCCGGCACAATGATCGGAAACATCAAAGCAGAAGAAGAAGTGCGGCTGGAAAAATCCGGCAAGCTTATGGGAGATATTGATTCTCCCATCCTTCACATTTCACCGGGCACAGTCGCCCAAGGCCGGATCAACATTACCGGCGGCCAGAAGAAAGATGTGAAGAAAATCGTAGAGGAGTCGTACGGTACTATTAAGTCCCCGGAAAAATAGTACCCCGCAATCCCTGAATGGCCGATCAGAACAATAGCATGCACCACCGCCGATTCAAAAATAGGCACAGCAAGCATCGGTTCGAGCTGCAGGGACGATTTTCCCTAATCCATCTTGGTGGTGGGAGCTTTCTATACTCTTTTCCCGGAAAGAATCGGCCCATCATTGGAAGAGTGGATCTGGCTCTGGGTAAAATTCGAAACCAGGCCATGGGCGTAATGGCCCTTTCCATTCTGTTTTTTGGCGTTTTTAGCTTACTGTCAAATTCTGGCACCGCTACTACCGCTGACCTCACCGAAGTGGAAGAGCTCAAGCAGATGGAAGGAAAACTTTCCCCCATCGAGCTGGAGCGAAAGTCCGATGAACTCAAGGATAAGCTTCTAAAAGAAGACCATCCCGAAGGCGAAGACGGAAAAGTTATCAAATATACAGTGCGCAACGGGGACACGCTCAGTCAAATTAGCGCCAAATTCAAAGTCCCCATGAAGCTGATTGCTAAGTCGAACAGCATGGCAGTGCATGCTGTGTTGCGGCCGGGTCAGGATCTTACCATCCCCAACCGTCCGGGGCTTACCTATAAGGTCAAAAAGAACGATCGAATCGCCAAAGTGGCGGAATACTATAGCGTCAAGCTGGATGAAATCCGTAAGGACAATCCGGATGTGGCAAACCTGGACCTACTGCAACCCGGTGAAACAATCTTCCTGCCCAATGCAAAGATTCCGGCGCCACCCCCGGTTTGGTTTCGTCCTGTGCTCAGTCATCGAATTACCAGTGGTTACGGATGGCGGGTACATCCTCTTTACGGATATCGCAATTTTCATAGCGGTCTTGACCTGGCGGCGCATTACCAGTGGGTCTCTGCCGCGCGCAATGGTGTCGTTACGTATGCTGGCTGGATGGGATCGTACGGCATGGCTATCATCATCAAGCATGACAACGGTTTAAAGACCCTCTATGGCCACTTGAGTCGCATAAGTGTGCGAGTCGGACAGAGCGTCAAAGGCGGACAGAAGATTGCAATCTCTGGAACAACGGGGATGAGCACAGGACCGCACCTGCATTTTGAGATTATCAAGAATGGTCAAACGGTGGATCCTCGCCGTTACATGAAGTTCTGATCCTGCGTTCGCAATACGCCGATAATTAATTTGTTGACCGTCCCGGGGCGGTTTGTATTTTATTGGCACCGCTGGCTTTTGCTGCGCGGAGAAGAAAACGTCCGGTCGAATAATCCCCGAATACGGACGAATCCATAGGAATGATCTAAGCCAGCCCGTTTGGGCAGTTCCCGGGTTTTTTCCGTACTGATCCAGCGTTAAATCCTAAACCTACCATCGATTATGTCCCTGACACAATCCCACAGGAGTTCATATGCCTGCCGTGAGAAAAACATCACGCAAGAAATCTTCCCGTAATTCATCCGATAACGGAAGAAAGAAGACATCCCCCTCGGACACCGAAGAGTTACTGGAGCAAGAAGCACTGCTCGAACAGGACGCTTCCTATATGGACGATGAGGAGGGCCGCAACGGTCGCAAATCGCACCCCAAAAAGAAGAGCGACGAACCACCTCCACCCCCCATTGATCTGAGCGAAATCAAGGCTATGCCTATCGAAGAGCTGAGCCGCATCGCCGAAGAAATGGGCGTCGAAACCACGGCCGGTCTAAAGAAACAAAATCTCATTTTTGGAATCCTACAGAAGCAGGCAGAGCGAAACGGAGTGGTTTACGCCTCCGGAACTCTGGAAAGAATGCAGGAAGGCGGCTACGGTTTTCTGCGAAGCCCGGACTACAACTACCTGTCCGGTCCGGACGATATCTACGTAAGTCCTTCGCAAATTCGCCATCTTGGTCTGCGCACCGGCGATACAATCACCGGCCAGATTCGTCCGCCAAAAGATAGCGAGCGATTCTTCGCCATGCTTCGCGTGGATACTGTAAATGGCGAAACGCCAGATACGGTAGGACGACGCATCTTATTCGATAACCTAACTCCGCTCTATCCCAATGAACGCCTGGTTATGGAATGGAATCCAGGTCAGCTGGATACGCGGATCATTGATCTATTTACTCCCATCGGAAAGGGACAACGCGGATTGATTGTTGCGCCACCGCGAGTGGGTAAAACGATTCTGATGCAGAACGTTGCCAATGCTATTACGGCTAACAATCCGGAAGTGGTTCTCATCGTTCTTCTGATCGACGAACGACCGGAGGAAGTAACCGATATGGCCCGCAATGTGAAGGGCGAAGTGGTGAGCTCAACTTTCGATGAGCCTGCCAGTCGACACGTTCAAGTGGCTGAAATGGTCATCGAAAAGGCCAAGCGCCAGGTAGAGCATGGCCGTGACGTGGTAATTCTGCTGGATTCGATCACTCGACTGGCTCGGGCCTACAACCAGGTAATTCCTACATCGGGCAAGATTTTGTCGGGTGGTGTCGATTCCAACGCATTGCATAAGCCAAAGCGATTCTTTGGGGCTGCGCGAAACATCGAGCATGGCGGTTCGCTAACCATTATTGCCACAGCATTGATTGAAACAGGCTCAAAGATGGACGAAGTGATCTTTGAAGAATTCAAAGGCACGGGTAATATGGAGATTCACCTGGATCGTCGGTTGGCGGACAAACGAATCTTTCCCGCTATTGATATCAATAAGTCTGGAACCAGGAAAGAAGAACTTTTGCTGGAGCCGGAGACCTTAAATAAGGTTTTTGTGCTGCGCAAGGCATTGAGTCCCATGTCTACTACCGAAGCCATGGAGCTTTTGCTGGATAAGATGCGTTCGGCCAAGACCAACGAGGATTTTCTGGCAAGCATGAACACTCCCTGATCGGGGATTTTTTCCAGATTGCTTGGAGTGAATTGTCTTAAGCGGCGTTTGTGGGTATTCCAGGAACGCCGCAGTGCTGATTGGCCCGGCTAGCCGGGCTACTTGCCCGCGAATATTGGACCTCCAAGCACACCCGAATGCATGCGACGCCGGTCTGAGAACCGGTATCAGTTGCAGCCGGAAAGCATTCTCGAATTCAAATAGTAGTTGCGACTGGCGCTTTGCTGGCTTGACTGAATCGTGGATACGCACCTCACAGCCTATCCTGAGCTGGACCCCGATCTACTGAAGAAATATGATCGGGCCGGTCCCCGTTATACCAGTTATCCTACAGCGCCCGCATTTCACGATGGTTTCCGGGATGCCGAATACCGCGAAGCCCTGCAGAAGCCGGCCACAACCTATACTCAGGGCGGACGGAACCTTTCGCTCTATTTTCACATTCCGTTTTGCGACACATTGTGCTACTTTTGTGGCTGCAGTATGATCGTTTCAAACAACCGTCAGCGGATCGGTCGCTATCTGGACTATTTGATCCGTGAAATGCAGATGGTCCGCGGATTTATTGATCCTTCCCGCAAAGTTGAACAGCTACACTGGGGAGGCGGAACTCCTACTCATCTAAACCCGGATGAAATCCGGCGCCTGGGAAAGGCAATACAACAGGAATATTCCTTCGTGCCCGGTTACGAAGCGAGTTGCGAAGTGGATCCGCGGGAGTTAACAAACGAGCATCTTGTTGCCCTTCGGGATGCTGGATTTAATCGAATTAGCCTGGGTCTGCAGGATTTGAATCCTGATGTGCAGAAGGCGGTGAATCGCATTCAACCCCTGTCTCTTACTCAGTCCATCGTTTCGCAAGCCCGGGACCTGGGGTTTCAGAGTATTAATATAGATCTGATCTACGGATTGCCGCTTCAGACGCGGGGCAGTTTTGCGGCCACCCTGGAACAGGTTCTGGAAATGCATCCCGATCGGATTGCTCTTTTTAACTTCGCATACATGCCAAAGATGTTCAAGCACCATGGAGTGATCAATACGGAAGACCTTCCTTCGCCATCGGAGAAGCTGGAGATTCTGACGCAATCCGTGGAACGCATCTGCACATCGGGGTATCGGTTCATTGGGATGGACCATTTTGCACTTGAAACCGATGAGCTTGCCCGTGCTCAGGATCGAGGCGATCTGTACCGGAATTTCCAGGGCTACAGTACCCGGAAAGGCCTGGATCTAGTTGCCCATGGCATTACTGGAATCAGTCAGGTTGCAAATACCTATAGTCAGAACTACAAGACGGAAAAGGAGTACTTTGCATCCATTGAGTCTCTCAAGTTGCCGGTATTTCGTGGCTACAACCTCAGTCGCGACGACGAAGTCCGGCGGGCGGTCATCACCGAAGTCATGTGTCACTTTCGCCTGAATTTCTCCGATTTCCGGCGGGACTGGGGAGCAGATTTTCGGGAGTACTTTGCAGTTGAGCTTGCTGATGACTCAAGCGATGGACTGCTTGCCATGCAAAAGGATGGGCTGATTCAAATCTCTTCAGATGCCATTGAAGTGTTGCCCGTGGGGCGATTCCTGATTCGAAATATTGCCATGTGCTTTGATTCCTACCTTAGAAAGGCAAAGACTGCCGGAACCTTCTCCCGGACTATCTAGCCTGCATTCGATATTGGTGGACCCTCTATACACCGATGCAACTTTGTCCGTGAATTTTATCAGATAGAACGCGTCCGGCTTGTAGTCTCAACCTTTCCGGAAGCGGACTATGAAAGTTAACTCCCATGACAAGAATCGATTTCCCAGGCAAATTACTACTGAGCATCATTGTACTCCTTCCCTTTTGCTCGCATCCGCAGACCGAAACCATTTCTGCGAGCCCGGGTAACTCGGCATGGCAGAACCGCGCGCTCTTTCTTGCCGGAATGCCCACCGATGAAGAATTTGCAGCCCGGCCAGATATTCAGCGAATTCAGGCCAGCCCGGAATATGCGAAGCATGCCCGCCAGATGGAAGAATACTGGCAATCCGTTAAGATGCATCGAACAACCAGGATTCAGAATTGGCGCGAATCAGAGTTGGACCAGCGACTGAAAGGACACGAGGCGGATACCGTCTTTTACCCGCTCAGTGGCGCGGATTTCCTCAATGTCTCTCTATTGTTTCCGCATGCGAAGCGATATATCATGATGGCTATGGAAAAGCCGGGTAGTCTTCGCGACCCGGCCGAGATAACAGCAACAGAACTGAGGCAAGGGTATCATTCCGTTGAGAAGATGCTCAACAATATAACGCAGACAGGATACTTCTTTTCAAAGTGGATGAATGCTTACCTCCAGCCCGAGCGAATGGGATACTACGGAACCCTGCCGACTGTTTCGGTTTTCCTGGTTCGACTGGGTCATCGCATTGACGATGTGCAGAACATATGTCTGGACTCAAAGGCGAGGATTGGTTCCGGCCCGGACTGCGTCATTCCGGGGTATCGGATCTGGTTTACCGATGGGCGCGATGGAATCCAGAAACAGATTGTGTATCTTTCTGCCGAAATCGACGAGAAGATCTTTTCTGAAAATAGTCCGTTGGCGGATTTCCTGGTCGAGCAGAAGCAATTTGATGTAATGATGAAGGCCGCGATCTACCTTTTCCATCTGCGGAAGTACGCAGTGGGTCGGGACTTTTTGCTGCGAAATGGCGATGTGATAGTCCAGGATGATTCAGGGATTCCTTTTCGATATTTTTCAGATACGGACTGGGACCTGGAATTGTATGGCGATTACCGGGCCCCGTTGCGCGGGCTGGGAATTGGCGTTCAACAGGATATGGCTAAAGCATTTCGTGAAAAGGCCCATCCCTTGCCTTTTGAATATGGTTACGGCAACCAGACCGCGGCTCGAAAATCGGGTCTTATGGTGGCCATTCGACGAAACCGGGGCTAGCCTCCCGGCTACCCGCCTGTAAACGGGCAGACTCCCGGAAACTAGACCGGTCCCGGGCCCGGAATAATTCAAATTGTGAAGTACACCCCCATGGTCAGCGAATGGGTTTCAATCGACATGGATCCCTTTCCACTCCGATATCGGATGGGGAATCCTCCTTTATACTTAATGAGGAAGTGATTGCGCATGTAACCCAGCTCGATGTTGGGTGCGGCCCCATAAAACACATCGTTCTTTTCGGTGGATTCCGAATAGAGACTGTAGAACTTGTGGATGTCATTGAAGCTCTGACCGGTCAATGCCAGCGCCACAAGAGTGCGTGTATCGATCCTCTTGCTAAAGACAATGTCCGCAAGCATGTAATCGGTTCTGGAAAGAACTCCGGCCTTCAGCAATAGATATCGCTGTTTTCGCGTATTGGTAAAGCTACCGGATTGCTGCCTGGAATAGTTAAGGACATCAATATGATCCAGATCGCTGGAACCAGAAACATTTACGTACGTTTCGTAGAGTGAGTTGCGCCCAAAATCAAATTGGCCTTCAAGATCGGACACCCTTCCGGCCGCAATTAGCCCAACAAAGAATCCCACATCTCCGCGATATAGGTTTCCGGTGGCCAGGTAAAGACCATAGCCCAATTCGCCGGTGGTCGCCTTTAGATAGGCATCCGATGTATTTGTTTCCAGAGTCGAAATATCAATGTATGGAGAGAGATAGACATGCGGGAAAATGGGATCTGGCACCGACTGTAGAAATAAAGATGCGGTGCCCGCATGAACGGTTACTGCATCGTCGAATTGATTCAGTGATTTGGTGGGCCCGCCATACTCCTGGCTGGCCGTTAGCGCCTGGTAGGAGCCAGTAACCCCTATTAGAATTTCAGCATGCAAGGATGAAAAATTTGAAGGCCCGGGCTGTAGCATAGTAAAGGCCAGGCCGGCAAGAAATGATAACGTGGTTCGACTGAGTAAAAACTTGCGTTTGATAATTTGTCTCATAGAAGTTCTCCGATTTGCGAAACATGAATCATTGTGGGCATAAGATCAAGAGCAATTCCCCTCTCAGACGAAACCTTCCCTTTTTCCGTTCGGTTTCTTTACAATTATTTACGTTTTGAGTCCGTAAGGATATGGGGGATTTCGATTTCGCAGAGGAACTGTCCTAAAGGTATTGCGATATTGCTGCAATCACCCCGATGGTAGTTTAGGTTCGGGTTGGTGGATTTGTGCCAGCCGCCGAGTTTAATGGGCGAGAAGTTCTTAGCTACTGGAGTCTGCGGGTTCCATAATGTCGCGGCGCCGGCAAATGGGGGTAGGGACCGAGGTGCAAATCTGGAAATTACTCCCGCTGGCCATTCTGGAAAATTCAGGATAGACCTAGATCTCTTAATCGTCGGGTAAGTTCTCCTCGATTGGAAACGCTGAGTTTGGCATAAATATGCTTAATATGCTGCCGCACTGTATGTATACTGAGGTCGAGCAAATCGGAAATCTCCCGCGGGCTGGAACCGGAAGAGAGCTCCTCCAGGATCTGTCTTTCGCGGGGAGTGAGCTCAGCCAGTTTTTGGACGCTTGCTTCGTCGCGTTGGAAATGGCGCATCACTCGTAGAGCAACAGTGGGAGTGATTACGGCTCCGCCAGCGCTTACGATTTTTAGGACATTAACAATGTTGTCCAATTCTGACTTAAGAACGTAACCCACAGCACCGGCTTTCAACGCTTGAAATACAACATCGTCGGATTGCAGGCTGGTCAGCATGACCTTCTGCATACCAGGGTATTTCTCACTCAAGAGGGCAGCTAGCTCCACGCCGGACATTCCAGGCAGATGGATATCCAGCAGGGCTACGTCTATAGACCCAAGGGCGGGATCGCGCCACATTATTTCCGCAGCGCTCCAGCTCTGGACGCTGTCCACCTCGGGGGCGCTTTCCAGACGCTCTTCCAAATACCGGGCAAATTCCGCGTCATTTTCAACGATACCAATTCGCATAAAGACCCCGGATGATACACCGAAACTGTGAATTCAACAATACCAAAACTTCGTTATAAAATGGGTTTTTTTCATACGAATCGCGAGCTGTGGACGGATGCGGGCAGCGGTCCCTCTTTCTGCTTTCGGCCCGATGGCGGACGCATTGAGACCACAGACTGCCTCAAATCCGTCCTCCGCGCCGACCAAAGGCTTGGTCAACAAGCTTCCAGGTTATCCATCCGTTCGTTACAATCGGGTCCGTCCGGTGCGCCCGCTTTTACCAGGGATCGGTATCTTTAATCGTACAGGCATTGTCGCATAGAACCTACAGGCGTGGGAGAAAGGCAGAGATATGGGAAAGTCAGAGTAAGTGGATGGGAAGTGGTTACGGGCGAAAGCAGGCCAGTACTTCTTCCTGTGCGCAACCAGTTTGCCAGCGATGCACCGCCTCCAGGAGCTTCGAATATAAATCCGATTGCCATTCGTGGAGCAGCGCTTCGCTAAGATACTGACGCACCACTGTAGGATGATTTCCTTCAGCGGCAAGAGTCAGTCCGGTTTGCAGCCCGCGATCCTTAACCCTGGACAGAATCAATTCGCGAGCCGACTGGATGCCAACTCTCTGCGAATGATCCGACAGTTCGGCAAAGAATTTCGAGATCGCTTCTATGTCGGAACCTGGTCCAATCATCTTCTTTTCCATCGGCAACTTGATAACATAGATTTCAAGTCCCTTTGTCATTAATAGACGTTCGCATGCCTCGGTTGTCGCAAAAATACCCGAAGTTAATTAGTTTCTTAAAAACGATTGGTTTTGTTTTATGATTTAATGGCCTGGAGCATCTGACGGAGCGCATACCAGGAAAGTATGCACGGTGAAACATCTGTCAGGAGCAGTAAGCAAAAGATCCTATAGTCCAGCTAACGATCCTAATCATTTTGAACTAAACCTATTCCGGGGGATTAACCGCTCCGCAATCTCCCATAGAGAAGCATTCGGTCTTGCAGGCAGCTCCCATGTTCTACATGTCTGCTCGATTGCTTTGTAATTTTCGTTCCAGAGGAACGATCGATAGTCCAAGATTTTTGTTTCACTGGTAGTCGATCTAAGGTAAGACCGTTCGATCAGTACTGTGGTCCGGCCATGAATGGGAGAAAATGATGAAATATGTCTGTCTAGTATATGCGGTAGAGGAAGAGTTACACAGCCTTCCCGATAGTCCTCCGGATGCAGAATGCATGAGCTATGTTGGCTCCCTTTTGCAGCGCGGCAAATTTCTGGCTGGCGAAGCTCTGGCTTCCTCGGAAACCGCCACTACCCTGGAGGTCAGAGGCGGGAAGTTATCTGTTACCGATGGCCCCTTTGCCGAAACCCGCGAACAGCTGGTGGGCTTCTATTTGATAGATGCGGAAAACCTGGACGAAGCAATTAAACTGGCGGCCGGGATTCCTCCCGCCCGGGTGGGCAAGATTGAAGTGCGCCCCGTCCGCCCTCTCGAATTGGATCCCCGAAGCGATGATAGTGCATTGGCTGGCATAATAATGCCAGATGCGACGGCAGATTAGGCCCGCGCAGTTAGGGCAACGTCATTACACAGGTCCGAGGAGGCGCCCATGCAGTATATTTTACTAGGGTCGGGTAATGATCCGGAGGAAAGAATGCACGAATTCGAACAGGAGCAACTGATGGAAGAGACCAGCCAGTTTGTGCACTCCATTGTTCAGAGCGGGCATTATCGTGCCTCGGCAAGATTGGAAAGTCCGGAAAAGGGAAAGACGGTCCTGTGGTCCGACAATCGTTTTCAGATTCGCGAAGGTAGCGAATCCAGCCGGCCATCCGTGCAATTCTGCTACATCGTAGAATGCTCGGATATGCAAGAGGCCCTGTCCATTGCCGGACGCATTCCTCTGGTGCGACTGGGTATGGAGGTCGAGATACGGGCCGTGATCCCGGGGCAATGAAAGGTACCGGCCGGCTAGATAGATCGCACTACTTAAAGCGAGCAATTTGATGAAAGAACTGGAGCAAATCTACAAGAAAGACTACGGACGGATTCTGGCCAGTCTGGTTCGGCTTCTGGGCGATATGGATCTTGCCGAAGATTCGCTGCAGGAAGCATTTTCCATTGCCTGGAAGCGATGGCCCGAAGACGGAATACCGGCCAATCCAGTTTCCTGGTTAATTGGCACCGCACGTCATAAGGGAATCGACCAGCTCCGTCGACTGAGCCGCGCAGAGGATAAATACAGGGATGCGCTCCTTCTACAGGAAGATACAGCGGACCGACCCGAGCCAGTCGATCTGCTCCGGCTGATATTTACATGTTGCCACCCCGCGCTTTCGCAGGAAGCTCAGATTGCCCTATGTTTGCGAACTGTATGTGGTCTCGAGTCCAATGAGATTGCACGAGCCTTTTTGGTGAACCTGACGACGATGCAACAACGCATAGTTCGAGCAAAGAAGAAAATCAAGGAAGCGAAGATACCATTCGAGGTTCCCGAAGATGAAGAGCTGGAACCTCGCCTGGATGCAGCGCTGGCGGTTATCTACCTGATCTTTAATGAAGGTTATGCAGCCACCGAAGGGGAGCAGCTTATTCGCGGAGATTTATGCAATCAGGCCATCTATCTGGGGCGAATGCTGGCCGAGCTGTTGCCCCATCGTTCGGAAGTGCTGGGCTTGCTTGCATTAATGCTATTTCACGATTCCAGGCGATCAGCGCGTCTGCAGGGAAATTCCATAATTCCTCTGGAAGAGCAGGACCGCAACCTATGGGACCAGGATTTGATTGCAGAAGCTAGTAGATCGCTGGAAAAAGCCATGGAAGGTCGGCCCGGTCCGTATTGTATCCAGGCAGCCATCGCTGCCCTTCATTGTACGGCTGCATCCAGCGATCGCACCGATTGGTCACAGATTGCCGCCCTTTATAGTTTGCTCTATCAGATTCAACCTTCACCGATCATTGCGTTAAACCGAGCGGTGGCCATAGGAATGGCCGATGGGCTGAACGAAGGCTTAGCCTTGATGGATACAATACATCTTCCAGGTTACCATCTATACCATGCTGCCCGCGCAGATTTTCTGCGAAGACTGGGGCGAATGGAAGAAGCCGCCGACGAATACAGGCAGGCCCTTTCGTTGGTGGGTAATGATTGTGAGCGCAAATTCCTGGAAGGCCGGCTTCGTCAGATTTCCGCATCCTAGCACCCAGGATCCGCCGCTGGTAAGGAGCCTCCGGCACCTTTCTGTATTCGCGATTTGCTTCTGTCCATTGGATTCTTTGGCATCGGCGCTTGGAGCGATTCGTTGGTTATGGTTGACCAGATGAACCAGATTCGTTCCAATCGACTGAATTCGGCCGAGCCCTTTCATGAAGAAAACAGCCGCCCTTTTTGCAGTACCCGTGCTCCATTCCTTGCTCCATGATCTGAAACGGCGTTGGCGATGCGATGGCAAATGAGATCGATTTTGACAGAGATTCCAAATAAGAAAAGTTACAG